>NZ_JBMNDO010000069.1:11510-40590 GCF_052542855.1 Streptomyces sp. SAS_281 | reverse complement strand
CCCCCCCCCCCCCCCCCCCCCCCCCCCCCGCCCTGGGCTTCCTGGGCCGGGCGGCGATCCACCCCCGCCAGCTCCCGGTGATCGAACGCGCGTTCCGCCCGACGCCGCAGGAGGTCGAAGCGGCCTGGGAGATCGTGGAGGCCGCGCGGGACCAGGCAGGGGCCCAGGCCCTCCCGGACGGCCGCTTCGTGGACGCGGCGGTGGTTGCGCAAGCGCAACGGACACTCTCGCTGGCCGAACGAAAACGGTGACCTGGCGCTCCGCCTGACCGCCGTGTCCTCAATCGCCGGACGGGCTGGATTTCCGCCGCACCGCCCACTTCAGCCGACGGGACGGATTCGACGACGGGCGCCACATCAAGCCCGTCCGGCAGGCCGATTCGACGACGGGCGCCACATCAAGCCCGTCCGGCGAAGCCGTTTCAACGGCGAGCGGCCATATCAAGCCCGTCCGGCGATCGAGGACACCCCACGACGGCGAAGGGGCCGCCGAATACCTCGGCAGCCCCTCACCCAGCCAGCGCGCGGCGTCAGCCCTTCGCGGCCTCCGCCGTACCGTCCGCCTTCGGCGAATCCGCGGCCTCCGGCTCGTCCGCCTCGGCCTTGTCCGCCTTGTCCGAGCCTTCCAGCGCCTCCGGCGCACCCGCCTCGGCCTCGTCCGCCTCGTCCGAGGACTCCGGCGCCTCCGGCGCACCCGGCTCCACGGTCTCCTCGCGGCCCGGCCGCACCTTCGCCGAGATCACGATGTACGTCACCGCCAGCACGAACACGATCAGCGCGGTCCACACGTTGAGCCGCAGGCCCAGGATGTGGTGCGCCTCGTCCACGCGCATGTACTCGATCCACGCGCGCCCCGCGCAGTACGCCGCGACGTACAGCGCGAACGCCCGCCCGTGACCGAGCTTGAAGCGGCGGTCGGCCCAGATCACCAGGAGGGCCACGCCGACGCACCACAGCGACTCGTACAGGAAGGTCGGGTGGTAGGTGCCCGCGACCCGGTTCGGGCCCTCGCTGATCTTCAGCGCCCACGGGACGTCGGTCGCCCTGCCGTACAGCTCCTGGTTGAACCAGTTGCCCCAGCGGCCGCACGCCTGGGCGAGGGCGATGCCGGGGGCGAGGGCGTCGGCCCAGGCGGGCAGCGGGATCCCGCGGCGGCGGCAGCCGATCCAGGCACCGACCGCGCCCAGCGCGATCGCACCCCAGATACCGAGGCCGCCCTGCCAGATCTTGAAGGCGTCGACCCAGTCCTCACCCTCGCTGAAGTACAGCTGGTAGTCGGTGATGACGTGGTACAGCCGGCCGCCGACAAGCCCGAAGGGCACCGCCCAGACGGCGATGTCGGCAACGGTGCCGGTGGTGCCTCCTCGGGCGACCCAGCGCTTGTTGCCGAACCAGACGGCGACGAAGACACCGATGATGATGCAGAACGCGTAGCCGCGGAGCGGGATCGGTCCGAGATCGATCACGCCGGTCGACGGGCTGGGAATGTAGGCAAGGTTCATGGCAGCATCGACGCTACCCTGCCGGGCGGGAGGTAGGACAACCCACCCGGCAACGTCTGGGTAACGAGCGGGCCGTCGATTCCCCCGGCCGGCCCCCCGGGGAGCCTTACGGCGTGGCCGTGGCGGTGGCCGGTTTCCTGCCCTTGTTGGCCTCGGCGACCCACTTCTTCAGGTTGGCCACGGTGATCGCCTCCTCGCCCTTCTTCGGGAAGATCGACTCCCCGTTGAGCAGGGCCGTCGGCGTGCCCTGGAAGCCGCCGTCGCGGAACGCCTGGTTGGACTTCTCCACCCACGCGTCGTGCTTGCCGTCCTCGACGCAGCCGCGGAAGCCGGGCGTGTCCAGCCCGGGGACCTTCTTGGCGAGTTCGATCAGCTTGTCGTTGTCTCCGAACGCGTCGTCGGTCTCCGCGGGCTGGTTGCTGTACAGCACGTCGTGGTACGCGGAGAACTTGCCGGCGTCCTGCGCGCAGGCGGCCGCGTTGGCCGCCTTGAGGGAGCCGCTGCCACCCATGTTGCCGTCGATGATCGTGGCGAGGTGGTAGTCGACCTTGATCTGGCCGTCGCGTTCCATCTCGTGGATCGTGTCGCGGAACGCGGTCTCGAACTGGGCGCAGACCGGGCAGCGGAAGTCCTCCCAGATGGTCAGGGTGGACGGGGCGTCGTCCGCGCCGACCCGGATGGCCAGGGCGTCCTTGCCGGTCGCTCCGGACGGGGCGACGGCCGGCCCGGACGCCTTGGACTTGTCGCTCTTGCCGTCGCTGTTCGCCGCGATCACGCCGACGACGGCGGCCAGGCCCAGGACCCCCACCACGGCCGTGGACACGATCAGCGTGCGGCGCCGGCGGTCGCGCGCCTTCGCCTGCTCGCGCTGCTGGATCAGCCGGTCTCGCGCGGCCCTCTTACCCTGTTCGTTCTTCTCGCTCACACCGCGCAAACGACCCGGGGAGGGACTCGCGTCCCCCCCCGGACCGAGGTCCACCCGTTCGGGTTACCTCAGGTGTCAGCGCTTTCGAACACCTTCGGCAAGCTCGGCCGCCAGTGAACGGACGCCCGCGAGCCCGGCGGCCTCGTCGGGGGCGTCGAGCATCCGCTTGACGAATGCCGTGCCGACGATGACGCCGTCGGCGAAACCGGCGACCTCCGCGGCCTGGGCGGCGTCGGACACACCGAGACCGACGCAGACCGGCAGATCGGTCGTGGCGCGGGTCCGCCGGACCAGGTCCTCCGCCTGCGCGCCGACCGAGGCGCGGGTGCCGGTGACGCCCATCAGGGACGCGGCGTAGACGAAGCCGGAGCCCGCGTCGGTGATGGTGGCGATCCGCTCGTCCTTGCTGCTGGGCGCGACGACGAAGACGGTGGCCAGGCCGTGCCGCCCCGCGTGCTCGCGCCACAGGGCGGACTCCTGGACCGGCAGGTCGGGCAGGATGCACCCGGCGCCGCCCGCCTCGGCCAGTTCGGCCGTGAACCGCTCGACGCCGTACCGGTCGATCGGGTTCCAGTACGTCATGACGAGGATCGGCGCCCCGGTGGCCTCGTGAGCCTCGCGGACCGTGCGCATCACGTCGGCGATCCGTACGCCGCCGCGCAGCGCGATGTCGTCGGCGGTCTGGATGACCGGGCCGTCGAGCACCGGGTCGCTGTGCGGCAGCCCCACCTCGATCACGTCGGCGCCGCCCGCCACGGCTGCCTTGATGGCCTCGATGCCGCCGTCGACGGTCGGGAAGCCGGCCGGCAGGTACGCGATGAGCGCGGCCCGGTCCTCGGCCCGCGTGGCGGCGAGCGTGGTGTCCAGCAGTTCGACGTTGCCGCTCACAGCGCGTCCCCCTCGATCTCCGCGGCACCGCTGTCGGCGTCCGCCTCGACGGCCCCGTCGGTGTCGTACAGCCCGAAGTAACGGGCCGCCGTGTCCATGTCCTTGTCGCCGCGCCCGGAGAGGTTGACGAGGATCAGCCCGTCCTTGCCCAGCTCCTTGCCGACCTCCAGCGCCCCGGCCAGCGCGTGCGCGCTCTCGATGGCCGGGATGATGCCCTCGGTGCGGGAGAGCAGGCGCAGCGCCTGCATGGCCGCGTCGTCGGTGACGGCGCGGTACTCGCCCCGGCCCACGTCCTTGAGGTAGGCGTGCTCGGGGCCGATGCCCGGGTAGTCCAGGCCGGCCGAGATGGAGTACGGCTCGGTGATCTGGCCCTCGTCGTCCTGGAGGACGTAGCTGCGCGAGCCGTGCAGGATGCCGGGCTCGCCCGCGGTCAGGGTCGCCGCGTGCTCGCCGGTCTCCACGCCGTGTCCGGCGGGCTCGCAGCCGATGAGGCGGACGTCCGGGTCGGGCACGAAGGCGTGGAAGAGGCCGATGGCGTTGGAGCCGCCGCCGACGCAGGCCACGGCCGCGTCCGGCAGCCGGCCGGCCCGCTCCAGGATCTGCCGTCTGGCCTCCACGCCGATGACGCGGTGGAAGTCGCGCACCATCGCCGGGAAGGGGTGCGGTCCGGCGACCGTACCGAAGAGGTAGTGGGTGCGGTCCACGTTGGCGACCCAGTCGCGGAACGCCTCGTTGATGGCGTCCTTGAGAGTGCGTGAGCCGGACTTCACGGCGATGACCTCGGCGCCGAGCATCCGCATGCGCGCCACGTTCAGCGCCTGGCGCCGGGTGTCGATCTCGCCCATGTAGATGGTGCAGTCGAGGCCGAAGAGGGCGCAGGCGGTCGCGGTGGCGACGCCGTGCTGTCCCGCGCCGGTCTCCGCGATGACGCGGGTCTTGCCCATGCGCCGGGTCAGCAGTGCCTGCCCCAGCACGTTGTTGATCTTGTGCGAGCCGGTGTGGTTCAGGTCCTCGCGCTTGAGGAAGATGCGGGCGCCGCCGGCGTGCTCGGCGAAGCGGGACACCTCGGTGAGAGCGCTGGGCCGTCCGGTGTAGTGGACCATCAGCTCGCCGAGCTCGGCGGCGAACGCGGGGTCGGCCTTGGCCTTGTCGTACTCGACGGCGACCTCGTCCACGGCGGCGACCAGCGCCTCCGGGATGAACTTGCCGCCGTACGCGCCGAAGTAGCCCTCGGCGCTGGGGATCAGACCCTCCGGGTCCGGGATGAAGAAGTCGGAAGACATGCGGAACGTGCTCCTCGTCGTCGCAGGGGTGGTCGCACCGTCTGCGCCGTGAGCGGAGCGCCGCGCCGGTCCTGGACCGGCGCGGTTCCGGACACGCGGGATGGCGGCCGGGCTCGCTCTACAGCGCGCGCTTCCTGCGCCATCGCATGCCGTTGACCTGACCGGGCTCGGCGCCGATCACGTACCGCACCCGCCGGCCGTGCACCCGGCGCGCGGGCGCCCGGCAGCCGCGGTGCCACGAGGGCAGCGCGCAGCGCATCGGCTCGGGGTGCGGGAGGGACACGGCCGGGTCAGCCCCGTCCGTGGCGCAGGGCCGGGTGGGCGCCGGCGGCGACGAGGTCGGCGACGGCGGTCCGCGGGTCGCGGCCGGTGACCAGGGACTCGCCGACCAGCACGGCGTCGGCGCCGGCGTTGGCGTAGGCGATCAGGTCGTGCGGGCCGCGGACGCCGGACTCGGCGACCTTGACGATGTGGTCGGGGATCTCGGGGGCGACGCGCTCGAAGGTGGAGCGGTCGACCTTGAGGTCCTTGAGGTTGCGCGCGTTGACGCCGATGATCCGGGCCCCGGCCTCGACGGCGCGCTCGGCCTCGTCCTCGTCGTGCGCCTCGACCAGCGGCGTGAGGCCGATGGACTCGGCGCGCTCGATCAGGGAGACCAGGGCCTCCTGTTCGAGGGCGGCGACGATCAGCAGCACGAGGTCGGCGCCGTACGCGCGCGCCTCCCACAGCTGGTACGAGGTGACGATGAAGTCCTTGCGGAGGATCGGGATGTCGACCTTGGCGCGGACGGCCTCCAGGTCCGCGAGGGAGCCGCCGAAGCGGCGCTCCTCGGTGAGGACCGAGATGACGGAGGCCCCGCCGGCCTCGTAGTCCGCGGCGAGCGCGGCCGGGTCGGCGATGGCGGCCAGCGCGCCCTTGGAGGGGCTGGAGCGCTTGACCTCGCAGATGACGGTCACGCCCTCGCCGCGCAGGGCGGCGACGCCGTCCTTGGCGCGGGGGGCACGGGCAGCGCGTTCCTTGAGCTCGTCGAGGCCGACGCGCGCCTGCCGCTCCGCGAGGTCGGCGCGTACGCCGTCGATGATCTCGTCGAGCACACTCACGCGAGCGGCCCCCTTCCGGAACGGTGACAAAAAAACGTAGCAGGCCACAGGATCAGCCACTCCGATGTTATCCGCAGCAGGGCGCTGGGCCCGCATCCGGCCGCCGGCTGTCCCACTACCTGGGACTTCACGGGGCGAGCGCGGAGCCGAAGGGAAGGTTCCGGATGACCGTGAAGACCAGCAGTACGGCGCCGATCGCCCACCAGTGCGCCGGCCGCAGCCCGATCCGCAGGGGCCTTCCGCGGGCCTCGCGGATCAGCCATACGGTCCACAGCGCGGCGAAGACGGCGTAACCGGCCACGGCGAGGGCGTTGGCGCCGAAGGCGGCGGCCAGGTCGCCGTGGGCGAAGGCGTGGGCGCTGCGGAGGCCGCCGCAGCCGGGGCAGTAGACGCCGGTGAACCGCAGCAGCGGGCAGACGGGGTAGTGGCCGGGCTCGTTCGGGTCGACGGTGGCGACGTACCCGAAGGCGCCGACGACGGCGGCGAGCACGCCCACCGGGACGGCGAGCCGCCGCAGCCGCGAGGCGCCGGCGGGGGCCGTGGGGAAGAGGGGGGCCGGCACGGGGGCGAAGGGCGGCGGCCCGGGGGCCGGGACCGGGGCGGGGTCCGGGGCCGGAGAGGCGGCGGCGGGGGTTGGCGTTGCGTCCACCCGGTGATTGTCGCCGCTGACGCGGAAAGGCGCAGCCCGGTCCGGGCCGCGCCTCTCCGGCGTACGTGGTGCGGGGGTCAGGAGGTCTGCGCCTGGCCGGCGCGCGCGCGGGCGGCGGCCAGCTCGGCCGACTCCTTCGGCATGCCGAGGCCCGCGGCCTTCATCGCGACGCCGACGACACCACCGAGCAGGACGACGCCCATGCCGGCCCAGAAGCCGGCCGGGTTGGCCGCGACCATGAAGACGCCCGCGACGCAGAAGCCGATGAAGGCGATGATGACACCGGTCCAGGCGGCCGGGGTGTGTCCGTGGCTGCTGCCCGCCATGAGTTGCTCCTCGTTGGTGTTGCGCTGTTGGAATCGCTCGGGTCGCTGTGCCCACGGCCCGTGCCGCTGTGCCAGCTCACCGTCATTGTCCCGTACGTGCGGGTAGGACGTGAGCTGGGGGTCATGCCTCGCGCGTCGGGTCCTCGCCGCGGTCCAGGGCCTTCCACAGATCCTCGGGCCGGTCGGGGTCGAGCGGGCGGGGGGCCTTGCGGGGGCGGGGGGTTCCGTCGCGCTCGTAGCGCCCGGACATCGTGGGCCAGCGGCTGCCGAAGCGCAGGGCGAGCAGCCCGGCGAGCAGGATCAGCAGGCCGCCGGCCGCCGTGACGTACGGCCATGCGGTGTGGCTGAGAGCCGTGATGGTGGCGGCGCTGTCGCCGCTGGTCTGCGCGGCCTTCTCGTCCAGCGCCCCGCTGTCGGACGCGCCGAGGAAGGCGCTGAGCGCGGCGCCGAGTCCGCTGAGCGCGAGGAGTCCGGCCACCACGCGCCGGCCCGCGCCGCGTACGGCGAAGACGGCGACGAGGGCGGCCAGGCCGACGATCGCGAGGGCGGCGGGGAGTCCGGTGACGTCCTGCCCGTCGGCGCTCAGCGGCAGGGTGCCGCCGCCGACCGGGGCCTTGCCCTCGGCCCAGGTCTGCCCGGAGGCGAGCAGGACGACGGTCGCGCCGGCCGCCCCGAGGAGCAGGCCGGCGGCCAGGGTGCGGCGGCTCCCCGCACTGTCGGGCGCGGCGGCGGCTTCGGTACGGGGCTGGGGTACGGGGACGGCACTCACGTACTCCACTATCCCTCACCGGCCCGGAACGCCCCACCGCGCCCCTGGCGCGGGCGCACCGCTCAGGCGCCGCCGAGGCGGTTGGCGGTGTGGACGGCGCGGAGGACGGCCGCCGCCTTGTTGCGGCACTCGGTGTCCTCGGCGACCGGGTCGGAGTCGGCGACGACGCCCGCGCCCGCCTGGACGTAGGCGGTGCCGTCGCGGAGCAGGGCGGTGCGGATGGCGATGGCGGTGTCGGAGTCCCCGGCGAAGTCGAGGTAGCCGACGCAGCCCCCGTACAGGCCCCGGCGGGTGGGTTCCAGCTCCTCGATGATCTGGAGGGCGCGGGGCTTGGGGGCGCCGGAGAGGGTGCCGGCGGGGAAGCAGGCGGTGAGCACGTCGAAGGCGGTGCGGCCCTCGGCGACCTTGCCGGTGACGGTGGAGACGATGTGCATCACGTGCGAGTAGCGCTCGATGGACATGAAGTCGACCACCTCGACGCTGCCCGGTTCGCAGACCCGGCCCAGGTCGTTGCGGCCGAGGTCGACCAGCATCAGGTGCTCGGCGCGCTCCTTGGGGTCGGCGAGGAGTTCGTCGGCGAGGGCCTGGTCCTCCTGCGGGGTGGCGCCGCGGTGCCGGGTTCCGGCGATGGGGTGGACCATGGCGCGGCCGTCCTCGACCTTGACCAGGGCCTCGGGGCTGGACCCGGCGACGTCGAAGCCGTCGAACCGGAAGAGGTACATGTACGGCGAGGGGTTGGTGGCGCGCAGGACCCGGTAGACGTCGAGGGCGCTCGCCGTGCACGGGGTCTCGAAGCGCTGGGAGGGCACCACCTGGAAGGCCTCGCCGGCCCGGATGCGCTCCTTCACGTCCTCCACGGCGTCCTGGTACGCCTGGCCGCCCCAGAGCGCGGTGTACGGGGGCAGCTCGGAGGGCGGCAGGGCGGCGGGGGCGTTCTCGACGGGGCGGCGCAGGTCGCGCTCCATCGCGTCGAGCCGGACGACGGCGTCGGCGTACGCCTCGTCCACGCCGGTGGCCAGGTCGTTGTGGTTGATGGCGTTGGCGATGAGCAGGACGCTGCCGTCCCAGTGGTCCAGGACCGCGAGGTCGGAGGTGAGCAGCATGGTCAGCTCGGGGAGCTTCAGGTCGTCGCCGCCGCTCTCGCCGATCTTCTCCAGGCGGCGCACGATGTCGTAGCCGAGGTAGCCGACCATGCCGCCGGTGAAGGGCGGCAGGCCGGACTCCCGGTCGTGCGGGGTGTGCAGGGCCTCGATGGTGGCGCGCAGGGCGTGCAGCGGGTCGCCGTCGGCGGGGACGCCGACCGGCGGGGTGCCGAGCCAGTGGGCCTCGCCGTCGCGGGTGGTCAGCGTGGCGGCGCTGCGTACGCCGATGAAGGAGTAGCGCGACCAGGTGCGGCCGTTCTCCGCTGATTCCAGGAGGAAGGTGCCGGTGCGCTCGTCCGCCAGCTTGCGGTAGAGGCCGACGGGGGTGTCGCCGTCCGCGAGGAGGCGGCGGGTGACGGGGATGACGCGCCGGTCGACGGCCAGCTTCCGGAAGGTGTCGAGGTCCATGGCGGCAGACCCTACTGGGCGAGGAACAGGACGTCGGCGTCGAAGCAGGTGCGGTCGCCGGTGTGGCAGGCGGCGCCGGTCTGGTCGACCTTGACGAGGACGGTGTCGGCGTCGCAGTCCAGGGCGACGGACTTGACCAGCTGGATGTGGCCCGAGGTGTCGCCCTTGACCCAGTACTCCTGGCGGCTGCGGGACCAGTAGGTGCAGCGGCCGGTGGTGAGGGTGCGGTGCAGCGCCTCGTCGTCCATCCAGCCCAGCATCAGTACCTCGCCGGTGTCGTACTGCTGGGCGACGGCCGGGACCAGCCCGTCGGCGCCGCGCTTGAGGCGGGCGGCGATGGCGGGGTCGAGGGCGCTGGCGGTCCGGGGGGTGCCGGGCTGGGGCGTGCTGCTCATGGGCCCATTGTGCCGTGGGGGCGCGGGGTGTCCGGGCGGGCGTCCACTGGGCGGACGGGGGACGGCGGTCGTACGCTGGCGGGCATGTCGACCCATGCGAAGCGCGAACGTCTTCTGCTCGCCGACCTGTTGGAGGCGGCGGGTCCGCAGGCCCCGACCCTGTGCCAGGGCTGGACGGCCCGTGATCTCGCGGCCCATGTGGTGGTGCGGGAGCGGCGGCCGGACGCGGCGGCCGGGATCGTCATCGGCCCGCTGAAGAGCCGCCGGGACCGGGTCATGGCCGAGTTCACCGAGAAGCCGTACGAGGAGCTGATCCAGCTCATCCGCACCGGGCCGCCCCGGATGTCCCCGTTCGGCCTGAAGCAGCTGGACGAGGCGGCGAACACGGTGGAGTTCTACATCCACACGGAGGACGTGCGCCGGGCGCAGCCCGACTGGACGCCCCGTGAGCTGGACCCGGTCTTCGCGGACGTGCTGTGGGCGCGCACGGAGAAGGCCGCGCGGATGCTGGGCCGGAAGGCGCCCGTGGGCCTGGTGCTGCGCCGCCCGGACGGGCAGACCGCGGTGGCGCACCGGGGGACGCCGGTGGTGACGGTGACCGGTGAGCCGGGCGAGCTGCTGCTGTTCGCGTTCGGGCGGCAGGACGCGGCGCGGGTGGAGCTGGAGGGCGAGCCGGAGGCGATCGGCCGGGTGACGACGGCGAAGCTGGGCATGTAGCCCGGGTGCGCCCCGGTCAGCGCGGGAGTTCCGCCCGGCGGAGCGGGGCGAGGACGAGGCCGGTGGCCGCGCCGGCCGCGCACAGGGCGGCGCTGGCGACGAAGACCGGGCCGGTGCCCCAGAGGGCGACGGCGGCGCCGGTGACGGGGTAGCTGAGCGGCGCGAGGGCGTGCGTGAAGAGCGTGGAGACCGAGGTGACGCGGCCCAGGTAGGCCGGGTCGGTGACGGTCTGCGTGAGCGCGCCGCACAGCGAGCCGCCGAGGCCGACGAAGAGTCCGATGAGGACCGCGACGGTCGCGGCGAGCGGTACGGAGGGCACGTACGCCAGGGCCGCGATGGCGAAGGACCCGGCCAGGACGGTCAGGCACATGACCAGCCCGGCCCTGGGTATCCGGCCGCGTACGGCGAGGAGCAGGGCGGAGGCACCCGCGCCGGCGCCGAAGCCGGCGACGACCCAGCCCATGCCGGAGGCGCCCCAGCCGCGTTCGTCGCTGAGCAGGATGAGGCCGAGGTTGAGGGGGCCGACGAAGCCGAGTTCGGTGACGGCGACGACGAGCACCAGGGGCCCGAGGAGCGGGTGGCGGCGGATGTGGCGGAGCCCGTCGGCCAGGTCGCGCCACGCCGTGCCGGGGGGCGCGGCCGTCTCCGGTGCGGGCAGCGCGCGCATGCGTACGGTCAGCAGCAGCGGAAGTGCCGCGGCGAAGAGGACTCCGGCCGCGGCGAAGGCGAGGACCGGGCCGCCGAGGGCGACGGCGACGCCGCCGAGCGGGGCGCCGACCACGGTGGCGGTACGGGTGGCGAGGCCCCGCATGCCCTGGACACGGGCGAGCTGGGAGGCGGCGGTGATCCGGGGCGGCAGGGCGCCGACGGCGGGCAGGAAGAGGGCGTCGGCCGCGCCGAAGACGAGTGCGACGGCGATCAGCATCCACACCGTGGGTGAGGTGAGCAGGAGCACCCCGGCCAGGCCCAGGATGACGAGGCAGCGGGCCGTGTCGCTCGCGACCACGACGCGGCGCGGCCCGAATCGGTCGGCCAGCACACCCCCGCCGAGCAGGAGCACCGCCCGGGGTATGGAGCCCACCGCGAGAACCAGCCCGGTCTGCGAGGCGCTGCCGGACCGGGCGGCGGCCCAGGCGAGGGCCATGTAGTAGACGCTGTCGCCGACCGTGGACGCGCTGTACGCGCCGAGCCAGCGCAGGACGTTGCCGTCGCGGTGGGCCGGCCGGGCGGGGGCCTCGGCGGAGGCGGGCAGGGTGGCGGTCACGGTCTCGTCCTCTCGGAGGGCCGGCTCAGGTGCGGAACGGGAAGCCGTACAGGTGCAGCGCGACGTTCTCGCGGTTCTCCACGTCGCCGGCCTCGTCGCGGGCGCGGCCCTGTTCCTCGTACCGCTTGATGAGCGCGTCCATCTCGCGTTCGAGCGCGGCGAGCTCGTCGGCGGTCAGCCGGGCCAGGTATTCAGAACTGAAGGATGCCGTGCGCCACTCCGGGGACCAGCTGCGGTAGGCGTCGAGGTGCCGGTGGTACATCTCGACGTGCTGGTCGAAGGAGAGCCGGCTGACGGCGGAGTGCGTCGCGGCCTTCTCGGGCGCGTCGCTGAAGTCCGCGTCGTGGAAGCGCAGCCCCTCCGAAGCGGGCTGCCACCAGCGCTCGCGGCCGTCCCTGCCCTCGCGGTCGGCCTCTTCGATCAGGCCGTGGTCGGCGAGCTTGCGCAGGTGGTAGCTGACGAGCGAGACCGCCTCGTCGACCTGCTCGGCGAGCTGGGACGCGGTGGCCTGCCGGGCGATGTAGAGGGCCCGGTAGAGCTTCATCCGCAGGGGGTGCCCGAAGGCTTTGAGGGTGCCGAGATCGGAGATCCGGCGCGATGCGTCGCGTGCCATACCCCGAGCGTAGACAGGAAAGAAAAGTTGTGCAATATCTATTGCGCAATAAAAGCTGTACGTCTGGCCGGGGTCCGCTTCCGGCCGGGGCGGGAGCCCAGGTGTCCGAGCAGGAAGCCCGCCGGGATCGTGAGTAGGCCGGGCGTCTGGAGCGGGAACCAGTGGAAGTCGCGGGCCGGGAAGAGCGCGACGGGCGTGCCGGAGAACGCGGGCGAGAACACCATCAGGACCGCGATGAGCGGCAGCGTCCCGTACACCGTCCAGCGCACCCCGCGCGCGGTGAAGCCCGGCCGGAACAGCGCGTACAGCAGGACCGGCGGCAGGACGGAGGCCGCCGCCGCGAAGGAGAGGGAGAGCAGCACCTGCGGGTTGCGGTCATGGGTGTACGTGGACGCCCAGACGGCGACCGCGCCGGTCAGGACCACCGCGAGGCGGGCCCGCAGGATCTCGCGCCCCGCGGACCGGCCGGAGCGCCCCGCCGTACGCGCCCTGCTCCTCGCCGCGAAGTCGCGGGCCAGGGACGAGGCTGCGGCGAGGGTGATCCCGGCGACGGCGGCCAGTGTGGTGACGAAGACCGCGCAGGCCACGCACGCGAAGAGCAGGCTCTCGCGCGGCCCGCCGGCGCCCGGGTCGAGCGCGCCGGTCACCATGAGCAGCGCGGTGCCGCCGGCCGGGTCCGCCCCCTGGATGGCCTTGTGCCCGAGCAGCGCGGACGCGCCGAGTCCGGCGACGGTGATCCCGGCGCACAGCACGGCCACCGGGACCACCGCCCACACGGTCGCGCGGCGCACCGTCCGGCGGTCGCGCATCGGGTGCAGCCGCATCGTGATGTGCGGCATGCACGCGGCCCCGAGGAGCAGGGTGAGCTGGAAGCCCAGCAGGTCCAGGGTGCCGGCGAGCCCGTGGCCGAACTGGAGCCCGGGGCGGGCGTACGCGCCGCCGGCCCCGCTGCCGCGGCGCGCGGCGTCGAACAGGGCGAACGGGTTCCAGCCGAAGCGGGCGAGCACCAGACCGGCGAGCAGGGTCACCGCCGCGAGGACGACCGCGACCTTGAGGATCTGCACGTACCCGGTGCCCCGCATGCCGCCGACCGCGGAGTAGCAGACCATCAGGGCGCCGCCGGCCACGGTGCAACTGGTGAGCGCGCCGTCGGGCAGCCCGAACATGGCGGCCATCACCCGCCCGGCGGTGGCGAGCTGGACCAGGAGCAGCGGGGTGAGGACCACCAGCGTCGTGATGCCGAGGGCGCGGCGCACGGAGGGGTCGCCGAGCCGGTCCGCGAGGAAGTCGCCGAGCGTGAAGACTCCGCCGCGGCGCATCGGTTCGGCCAGCACCCGCATCACCAGGACCAGCGAGACGACCGTGGCCAGGGCGAACAGCACCCCGTCGAACCCGGCCAGCGCGACGGACCCGGTGGTCGAGAGCAGCGTGGCGGCGGAGAGGTAGTCCCCGGCGACGGCGAGCCCGCTCCCGGCGGGGCCGAGCGCGGAGCCGCCGCCCGCGTAGAAGTGCTCCGGATCGTCCTGGTCGGCGGCGGCCAGCCCGCACAGCAGCAGCGAGACGGCGACGAACGCGAGGAACACGACGACCGCGAGCGAGCGGGCGTCGAAGCCGCCGGTCACCGCCGGGGCCCGGGGGTGGTGAGCCGGGGTCCCGGGACGGTGCGGGGAATCAGGTGCGGAGAAGGCATGCGGTTACGGCATCAGGCCCCCGGCCCGGCGTACAGCGGGTTGCCCCGGGGCGCGGCGGAGGTACAGGCCGTACGGGCGGGGACTGTGCGGCCGCACAGGACGCGCCCCGCACGGCCCGCACCCCCTCGGTCCGGCAGCGGTCAGTCCGGCAGCAGGCGGCGGGCCGTCAGGGCCAGGGAGACCTCCGTCGCGTCCGAAGGGCGGGTCAGGCAGCGGCCGGTGAGCTGTTCGAAGCGGCGGAGGCGGTTGAGGACGGTGTTGCGGTGGCAGTAGAGGCGGGCGCCCGCCCGGGGCGCCGAGCCGTCCGCGTCGAACCACGCGGTGAGCGTTTCGATGAGCACGTCCCGGTCGGCCGCGTCCAGCCGGTCCAGGGGGCCCAGCACACGGTCGGCGAGGGCCGCGCCGAGCGCCGGGGACGAGACCACCAGGGCGGCGGGCAGGTGCTCGTCGAGCAGGAGGGTCCCGCCGTCCGCCGGGCAGGCGCGCAGCGCCGTGTCCGCGAGGCGCCGGGCGTCCCCGACCGCCGCGAGACCGTCCACCGCCGAGCCGATGCCGGCCCGGGCCCCGGGCGGTACGCGCAGACCGGCGGCCAGCGCGGCGAGGGCGTCCGCCGGGTCCGTGCCGCCGGCCCGGCCCAGCGACAGCACGGCGTACTCCGCCTCCGGGCCCGCGTGCCACACGGCGTCCATGGCGGCGGGCAGCTCCAGGGGCGGGTGCGCCGTGCCGTGCGGGGAGCGGCGGGCGTCGCGCAGCGCCAGCACCGCGTACCGGCCGTCCTCCGGCAGGCCGAGGGCCGCCGCCGTGTCCGGGAGGTCGGCGATCTGGGCGGTGCCGTCGAGCAGCGCGGCCGTCATGAGGCGGTGCCGGTTCTCCCGGCGCCAGGCCAGGCGGCGTTCCGCCCTGCGGTAGGCGTCGGCGACGATCGCGCAGTGCTCGTCCACGAAGTTCCAGACGTCCGCGGCGACATGGACCAGCAGCCGGATGTCCTCGGGGTGGCGGCGGGCGGTCTCGTCCACCAGGTCCTGCCAGACCATCGCCCCGCCCATCCGGAACGCGTGCAGGACCGCGTCCAGCGGCACCCCCTGCTCGGCCCGGACCTCGCCGATCCGCCGCGATGTGCGGTGCGCGGCCTCCCGGAACTCACGGGGCTGGATGAGCGAACCCACGTTGTGCCGCAGCGAGTGGTGCACCTCCTGCCAGATCTCCGCCGGGTCGGCCTCGATCGCGGCACGGTAGCCGGGCTCCCGCTCCCGCAGCGCCTCCACCATCCGGTCCGTCAGCTCCGGGAGCGCCGCCACCAGCACCCGGGCGGCCCGGTGCAGGACGGCGACGGCCTCGCGATCGGCCAGCGAACGGAAGCGGCGCGGGACCGGGACGACGGGCGGCGGCGCGTGCAGCGCCCTGACCCGTGAACGTACGACCTGTGGCATGGCGGCCTCCACCGGGATTCGGCCGGCTCGGTGAACGGCCGGCTCCGGCGCGCCCCGCCCACGACGGGGCCGCGGGCGCACCGAATGATCCTGACGCCCGCAGAATGACATACCGCCCAGTCGGTACCTAGAGGTGTGCGGCCTCCTTCTCATCACGGTCCTGCAACCTTGGTGGCCGCAGGCCGGGTTCAGCCGGTGTTCCGCCGGTCCCGGCCGGCAGCGGTCGCGTCCGGGTGAAGCCCACCGTCTCCGTCATGTCCGCCCGCCCGGTGCGCAGCCGGGGCACGCCTTCCAGGTACGTCCCCGCGTCACCCCACTGTCCGGGCCACCTCGTCCGGTCGAGGCGGCAGGACAGGACGACCGGTGCCCCGAACGCCTCCGAGTCCAGGGCGGCGGTCTTCCGGGGCCGGCCGGGATCCTCGCGCGCGACGCCGAGGGCTCGCCGGTCACCACGTACATGTGCCACGGCTGGAGGTTCCCGCAGGACGCAGCGCGCGTCGCCGCGGTCAGTACGCGTTCGAGAACCTCCCCGGGTACCGGTCCACCGCTGAACGCCCGCACCGCCCGGCGGCTGTCCGCGGCCTCGTGCACGTTCACGTCCGCACGCCCTCTCATTCCGCCTGCCCCGCCACCGCGTTCAGCGGTCGGCACCCGGCATCGTCGGGACATCCGCGTGCCCGGGCCGGGACGTGGCGGACACGTCCCGGGGAACGTCCTGCAGCAGCCCGGCCAGCTCCGTCCGCGAGCGCACGCCCAGAGCGGCGAACACGTTGCGCAGGTGGTGGTCGACGGTCCGGGTGCTCACCGAGAGCCGTCGCGCGACCTCCCGGTTGGTGGCTCCCTCGGCCACGCACCGGGCGATCCGCGCCTGTTGCGGGGTGAGCGCCGCCAGCGGGGCGGGCGTCCCGGACGGCCCCGGGGCCTCCACCGCCTCACCGGCGGCCCGCAGTTCGCCGCTCGCCCGGGCGGCCCAGGCCGAGGCCCCGCACCGCTCGAACCCGACCAGGGCGTCCCGCAAAGGCTCGCGGGCCTCGCGGGTACGGCGCCGCCTGCGCAGCCAGGACCCGAACAGCAGCCGGGTGCGGGCCTGTTCGAAGTCACCGCCCGCCCGGTCGTGGTGGGCGAGCGCCTCCCCGTACCGGCCGGCGGCCTCGCCCACCGGCGCCAGCAGGGCCCGGCAGCGGGCGAGTTGGGCGGGGACCTGGGGGTCCGTGGTGCGCGTCGCCCACACGGCGAACTCCGCCACCGCCTCGGCAACCGGCTCCGCTCCCCCGCCCCGGACCGCCCGCCCGGCCAGCACGGACGCCTCGACGTAACAGGGCACGGCGAGCATCCGGGTGGCGAAGTGGCCGCGCCGGAGCCCGGGCCGGACCAGCGGGTCGAGCCGGGCCGCCGCCTCCGCCGGGCGCCCGGCCGCCAGATCGGCGCGCGCGAGCGCCCAGGTGGCCAGGGTCTCCGCCTGGACGAGCCCGTGCGGCGCGGCGCCCGCGAGCGCGGCTCCGGCATGCGCCGCGCACTCCCGCGTCCCGCTCTCCACGGAGGCGGCGAGGGCGAGTACGGCGTGCAGGTGGGCGGCGCTGTTGGGCCGCCCGGTACGGCGTGCCGCGCGCAGGCCGTCCAGCGCGTGGGCACGGGCCCGGGCGTGCCGCCCGGCGCGCAGCTCCGCGTAGGCGAGGTGTTCCAGGGCCTGCGGCAGCAGGGCGTCGGCACCGCTCGCGGATACGGCGGCGAGCGCGCGGGCCCCGGCCCGGCAGGCGGCGTCGAGGTCGCCGAGGACAAGACCGGCCGCCCCGGCCCGTAACAGCGCCCCGGGGTCGCGGGCTCCGGAGTCGAGGCAGCGGCGCAGCAGCAGGTGCCCGGCACCGATCCGCCCGCGCAGCACGGCGCACATCCCGTCCCGGTAGTGGGCCAGGTCCCGGTCGGCGGCGTCCGCGGGGATACGGGTCAGCGCGTCGAGGTACCCGAGGGCCTCCCCCGCCGCCCAGGCGGCCTCGGCGGCCCCGAGCAGGGCGCTACGGGCGCGCCCGGGGTCGTGCGGGGCGAGCAGGGCGGCGGCGGTGAGCAGGGCCTCGTGGGCGTCGGGGGCGGGCCCGTCGGCGAGGGCGAGCAGGCCGCGTACGTGGTGGGCGGGGCCGGGGGCGGCGCCCGCCCGTGCCAGCGCGGTGCGGGCCCGCCCCGGCTCCCCGGCGAGGCGGTACTGCTCGGCCGCCGCCGCGAACCGGGCCTGTCCCGCCGTGTCGTCCGGGGTCAGCGCGGCGGCGTGGGTGAGGGCGGTCGCGCGGTCGGCGTGCGGGCGGGGCGGGGCGGCGGCCGCCTCCAGCTCGGCCGCGAGCGGGGCGTCGGGTCCGGGGGACGCGCAGGCCCGCTGGACCAGGGCGGCGAACCCGGGCGCGAGCAGGTCGGCGAGCAGGCCGTGCACCGCGCGGCGGCGGTCCGGGGGCGCCCGGTGCAGGAGGGCCCGGCGCAGCAGGGGCTCGCCGAAGTGGACGCGGTCGCCGGCCCGTCGGAGCGCACCGGCCGTGCCGCCCGGCGTGTGCAGGGCCAGGTCGCACGCGGCGGGCGGGACGGCGGCCGACGCGGCGGCTCGGCGTACGAGGGCGAGGTCGGCGCCCGCGCCCTCCGGCTCGTGCGCGTGCGCGGCGGCCGCTATCAGGAGCAGGGTCCGGGTGGCGGCGGGGAGGTGGCCGACGCGGTCGGCGTGGGCGGCCAGGACGTCGTCCCCGCCGGGCAACGGGTGCGGCAGCGGAACCCGCCCGGCGAGCTGGGCCGGGGTGAGGCGGGCGGTGAGCGCGGTGAGCAGTCCGGGGTTCCCGGCCGCCTCCCGGAGCAGGGCGCCCCGCACCACCGGATCGGCCCGGCCCGCCCCGGTGAGCCGGTCCAGGAGCGCGGCGGCCGCGTCGTCGTCCAGGGGGCCGGGGCGGAGGGCGGGCAGCCCGGCGAAGCCGGCCTCGTCCCCGGCGGCGATCAGCACGGCGACCCGGCTGCCCGGTCCGAGCCGGCGGGCGGCGAAGGCGAGGGCGGCCCGGGAGTCGGGGTCCCAGAGGTGGGCGTCGTCCACGCACACCAGGAGGGGCCGCCCGCAGCCGAGCCGCCGGAGGAGGGCGAGGAAGGCGGCGGGCGGGAGGCCGTCGCGCAGCACGCGGTCGGGGTCGCCGGGCGCGGGGTCCGCCGCGCACAGCAACGCGTGCAACCCGCTGTACGGCACCCACCGTTCGTCGGGTGCGCCGGCGACATGAAGGGCCGGGCCCGCCCCGCGGTCGCGGTACGCGGCGACCGCGTGGGCGAGGAGGGCCGTGCGGCCCGAGCCCGGCGGGGCCGTCAGGACCAGCGCGCCGCCGTCGCCGCGGCGGAGGCGCGTCAACAAGGTTTCCAGGGAGGCGAGTTCGCCGCTGCGGCCGTACAGCCGGAGCGGACTGCGCACGGTCGTGGGGGGAGTCACGCCGGGCACACTAGGCTTCCGGGCCGCGGCCCGGAAGGTGCGCGTACGGCGAGGGGGCGCCCTCCCAGGGGAGGACGCCCCACAGCTGTGCACGCGCACAACCCGGGCGGTCAGCGCACCGGGTGACCGGACTCCGCCAGCGCGCCCTTGACCTCGGAGATGCGCAGGTCGCCGAAGTGGAAGACGGACGCGGCCAGGACCGCGTCGGCCCCGGCGTCGATGGCCGGCGCGAAGTCCGCGAGCCGGCCGGCGCCGCCGGAGGCGATGACGGGGACGCGGACGTGCTCGCGGACGGCGGCGATCATCTCGGTGTCGTAGCCGTCCTTCGTGCCGTCGGCGTCCATCGAGTTGAGCAGGATCTCGCCGGCGCCGAGCTCCGCCGCCCGGTGGGCCCACTCGACGGCGTCGATGCCGGTGCCCCGGCGGCCGCCGTGCGTGGTGACCTCGAAGGTGCCCTCGGGGGTGCGCCGGGCGTCCACCGAGAGCACCAGGACCTGGCGGCCGAAGCGCTCGGCGATCTCCCGGATCAGCTCCGGGCGGGCGATGGCCGCCGTGTTGACGCCCACCTTGTCCGCGCCGGCCCGCAGCAGCTTGTCGACGTCGTCCGGGGTGCGGACGCCGCCGCCCACCGTGAGCGGGATGAAGACCTGCTCGGCGGTGCGGCGCACCACGTCGTAGGTGGTCTCCCGGTCGCCGCTGGACGCGGTGATGTCGAGGAACGTCAGCTCGTCGGCGCCCTCGGCGTCGTACAGCTTCGCCATCTCGACGGGGTCGCCCGCGTCGCGCAGGTTCTGGAAGTTGACGCCCTTGACGACGCGGCCGTTGTCCACGTCGAGGCAGGGGATGACGCGTACCGCGAGGCTCATCGCGCACCCGCCCGGTACGCCTCGACCTCGACCTCGACGACGAGGCTCGGGTCGACGAAGCCGGAGACCACGATCATGGTGGCGGCGGGGCGCACCGCGTCGAACAGCTCCTTGTGGGCGCGGCCGACCTCGTCGGTGTCGCGGGCGTGCATGACGTACATGCGGGTACGGACGACGTCCTCGCGGCCGAGGCCCAGCTCCTTCAGCGCCTCGAAGGCGACGTTGAAGGCGGTGACGGTCTGGTCGTACGGGCCCCCCTCGGCGATCTCGCCGCCCACCACCGACGTACAGCCGGAGACGAGCACCAGGCCGTTCGGCAGTGCGACGGCGCGGGAGTAGCCGAACTTCTCCTCCCAGGGGGCGCCGGAGGAGACGCGGCGCACGGACGCGGTGGAGTCGGTCATACGGAGACCGCCTCCAGCGCCTCTTCCAGGGTGAACGCCTTCGCGTACAGGGCCTTGCCGACGATCGCGCCCTCGACGCCCGCCGGGACGAGCGAGGCGATGGCGCGCAGGTCGTCCAGCGAGGAGACGCCGCCGGAGGCGACGACGGGCTTGTCGGTGGCGGCGCAGACGTTCTTCAGGAGCTCCAGGTTGGGGCCCTGGAGCGTGCCGTCCTTGGCGATGTCGGTGACGACGTAGCGGGCGCAGCCCTCGGAGTCGAGGCGGGCCAGCGTCTCGTAGAGGTCGCCGCCGTCGCGAGTCCAGCCCCGGCCGCGCAGCGTGGTGCCGCGTACGTCGAGGCCGACGGCGATCTTGTCGCCGTGCTCGGCGATGACCTTGGCGACCCACTCGGGGGTCTCCAGGGCCGCCGTGCCGAGGTTGACCCGGCGGCAGCCGGTGGCGAGGGCGGCGGCGAGCGAGGCGTCGTCGCGGATGCCGCCGGACAGCTCGACCTTGATGTCCATGGCGCCGGCGACCTCGGCGATGAGGTCGCGGTTGTCCCCGGTGCCGAAGGCGGCGTCCAGGTCGACCAGGTGCAGCCACTCGGCGCCGGCGCGCTGCCAGGCGAGTGCGGCCTCCAGCGGGGAGCCGTAGGAGGTCTCGGAGCCGGACTCGCCGTGCACCAGGCGGACCGCCTGGCCGTCGCGGACGTCTACGGCGGGGAGCAGTTCAAGCTTCGGCATTACAGCGTCTCGATCCAGTTGGTCAGCAGCTGGGCGCCGGCATCGCCGGACTTCTCGGGGTGGAACTGGGTGGCCCACAGCGCGCCGTTCTCCACGGCTGCCACGAACCGTTCGCCGTGCGTGGCCCAGGTGACCCTGGGGGCACGGATCTTCGGGTTGGTCACTTCGAGGTCCCAGTCGTGCGCCGCGTACGAGTGCACGAAGTAGTACCGGGCGCCGGCGTCCAGTCCGGCGAACAGCTGGGATTCCTCGGGGGCTTCGACGGTGTTCCAGCCCATGTGCGGGACGACGTCGGCCTTCAGCGGGCCGACCGTGCCGGGCCACTCGTCCAGGCCCTCGGTCTCCACGCCGTGCTCGATGCCGCGCTCGAACAGGATCTGCATGCCGACGCAGATGCCCATGACGGGGCGTCCGCCGGCCAGCCTGCGGCCGATGACCCACTCGCCGCGGGCCTTCTTCAAGCCCTCCATGCACGCCGAGAACGCGCCGACGCCGGGCACGAGCAGCCCGTCCGCGTTCATCGCGGCGTCGAAGTCGCGGGTGATCTCGACGTCCGCGCCGACGTGGGCGAGGGCGCGCTCGGCGGAACGGACGTTGCCGAAGCCGTAGTCGAAGACGACGACCTTCTTCTTCGTATCCACGTGTCGCTCGTCGCTTCCTAGTCCCAGAGACCTTGAATGCGCAGGACGCCCGCCACCAGGCACATCAGCGAGCCGATGGAGAGCAGGACGATGACGCCCTTGGGCATGCCCTGCTTGGCGAAGGAGTAGACCCCGCCGGCCAGGAACAGGCCGAGCAGGATCAGGATGGTGTTCAGGCCGGTCACAGCGCGCCCTTCGTGGACGGGAGGATTCCGGCCGCACGCGGGTCGCGCTCGCTGGCGTAGCGCAGGGCCCGGGCGAGCGCCTTGAACTGGCACTCCACGATGTGGTGCGCGTTGCGCCCGTACGGGACGTGGACGTGCAGGGCGATCTGCGCCTGGGCGACGAACGACTCCAGGATGTGCCGGGTCATCGTCGTGTCGTACGCGCCGATCATCGGCGCCATGTTCTCGGGCTCGGTGTGCACCAGGTAGGGGCGGCCGGAGAGGTCGACGGTGACCTGGGCGAGCGATTCGTCCAGCGGGACGGTGCAGTTGCCGAAGCGGTAGATGCCGACCTTGTCGCCGAGCGCCTGCTTGAAGGCGGCGCCGAGCGCGAGGGCGGTGTCCTCGATGGTGTGGTGCGAGTCGATGTGCAGGTCGCCGTCGGTCTTGACGGTGAGGTCGAACAGACCGTGCCGGCCGAGCTGGTCGAGCATGTGGTCGTAGAAGCCGACCCCGGTCGCGACGTCGACCTTGCCGGTCCCGTCGAGGTTGATCTCGACCAGGACGGACGTCTCCTTCGTGGTGCGTTCCACGCGGCCTGTGCGGGGGTTCATGCGTCGTGCTCCTTCTTCAGTCCGCGCACCGCATCGAGGAACGCGTCGTTCTCTGCCGGGGTCCCCGCGGAGACCCGCAGCCATCCCGGTACGCCGTTGTCCCGGACCAGGACGCCCCGGTCGAGGATCTGCCGCCAGGCGGTGTGGCTGTCGGCGAAGCGGCCGAACTGGACGAAGTTGGCGTCCGATTCGGTGACGTCGAAGCCGAGACCGCGCAGCTCGGCGACGATCCGGTCGCGCTCGCTCTTGAGCTGCGCGACGTACCCGAGGAGCGTATCGGTGTGCTCCAGGGCGGCGAGCGCGGTGGCCTGGGTGACGGAGGACAGGTGGTACGGCAGCCGGACCAGCTGCACCGCGTCGACCACGGCGGGGTCGGCGGCCAGGTAGCCGAGGCGCAGCCCGGCGGCGCCGAACGCCTTCGACATGGTCCGCGAGAGGACCAGGTGGCGGCGGCCCTCGATCAGCGGGAGCAGCGAGGGGTGGTGGCTGAATTCGCCGTACGCCTCGTCCACGACGACCATCGACGGCTTGGCGGCCTGCGCGGCCTCGTACAGCGCGAGGACGGTGCCGGCGTCGACGGCGGTGCCGGTGGGGTTGTTGGGCGAGGTGATGAAGACGACGTCGGGGCGGCGCTCGGCGATGACGGCCCGGGCGGCATCGACGTCGATGGTGAAGTCCTCGTTGCGCGGCCCGGAGATCCAGCCGGTTCCGGTGCCCCGGGAGATGAGGGCGTGCATCGAGTAGGAGGGCTCGAAGCCGATCGCGGTGCGGCCGGGCCCGCCGAAGGTCTGGAGCAGCTGCTGGAGGACCTCGTTGGAGCCGTTGGCGGCCCAGACGTTGGCGGCCTCGACGCGGTGCCCGGCGGTACGGGTGAGATAGCGGGCGAGCTCGGTGCGCAGCTCGACGGCGTCCCGGTCGGGGTAGCGGTTGAGGTCGCGGGCGGCCTCGCGGACCCGTTCGGCGATGCGGTCGACCAGGGCGTCCGGCAGCGGGTAGGGGTTCTCGTTGGTGTTGAGCCGTACGGGGACGTCGAGCTGGGGCGCGCCGTACGGGGACTGGCCGCGCAGTTCGTCGCGGAGGGGCAGGGCGTCCCAGGGCTTGGCCGTGGGACCGCCCGCGTTGTTCTTCGTCACTGCTGGGGAACCTTCCACCCGAACCTGGCCTTGAGCGCGGCGCCGTGGGCGGGGAGGTCCTCCGCCTCGGCGAGGGTCACCACGTGGTGGGTGACCTCGGCGAGCGCGTCGCGCGTGTAGTCGACGATGTGGATGCCGCGCAGGAAGGACTGCACGGACAGGCCCGAGGAGTGGCAGGCGCAGCCGCCGGTGGGCAGCACGTGGTTGGACCCGGCGCAGTAGTCGCCGAGCGAGACGGGCGACCAGGGGCCGACGAAGACCGCTCCGGCGTTGCGGACCCGGTCGGCGAGCGCGGCGGCGTCGGCGGTCTGGATCTCCAGGTGCTCGGCGGCGTACGCGTTGACGACGGTGAGGCCGTCCTCCAGGTCGTTGACGAGGACGATCGCGGACTGCCGGCCGGCCAGGGCGGGCTGGATGCGCTCCTCGACGTGCTTGGTCGCGGCGACCTGGGTGACCAGCTCGGCCTCGGTGGCGGCGGCCAGCTCCTCGGAGTCGGTGACGAGGACGGCGGCGGCCATCGGGTCGTGCTCGGCCTGGCTGATCAGGTCGGCGGCGACGTGCACCGGGTCGGCGGTGGCGTCGGCCAGGATCGCGATCTCGGTGGGTCCGGCTTCGGCGTCGATGCCGATGCGGCCCTTGAGGAGGCGCTTGGCGGCGGCGACGTAGATGTTGCCGGGGCCGGTGACCAGGTCGACGGGCAGGCAGTCCTCGGTGCCGTACGCGAACATCGCGACGGCCTGGGCGCCGCCGGCCGCGTAGACCTCGTCCACGCCGAGGAGGGCGCAGGCGGCGAGGATCGTCGGGTGCGGCAGTCCGCCGAAGTCCTTCTGGGGCGGTGAGGCGACGGCGAGGCCCGGGACGCCCGCCTCCTGGGCCGGGACGACGTTCATCACGACGGAGGAGGGGTAGACCGCGCGGCCGCCCGGCACGTAGAGCCCGACGCGGTCGACGGGCACCCACTTCTCGGTGACCGTGCCGCCGGGGACGACCTGGGTGGTGTGGGTGGTGCGGCGCTGGGCGCGGTGGACGAGGCGGGCGCGGCGGATGGACTCGTCCAGGGCGGCGCGGACGGCCGGGTCGAGCTCGTCCAGCGCCCGGGCGAGGGCTGCGGCGGGCACCCGGACCGATTCCAGCCGGACGCCGTCGAACTTCTCCCCCCAGTCGATCACTGCCGCCGAGCCACGATGGCGTACGTCCTCGCAGATGGGCCGCACCGTCTCCAGGGCGGCTTCCACGTCGAACTCGGCACGGGGCAGCAGGTCGCGCAGGGCGCCACCCTCGGGGAGGGCGTCGCCGCGCAGATCGATTCGAGAGATCACACCGCAATTCTCGCAGACCGCCGCGCGCGGCCGGACGGCCGTATCACTGGCTGATACATGCCGGTGCTGTGACGGCTGACTATGTGCGTTCATTCCGTCACTCAGAGGGAATAACGGGATCACGCCTCCGAACGAAAGGGGCACCGGTGACGGAGCGGCACGACGATGATCTCCCGGACGTCCTCAGCGCGGCGGAGCTGGGCATGTGGCAGTCCTTCCGGAACGGCACGACCTACGACCTCCGGTCCCGCGACCGGGCGCGCGACGATCCGTTCGCCCCGCACGAGTGGGGCCCCGAGCGCAGTGTGGCGGCCCGGGTGGTCGCCAGGCTGCTGCTGAGCGGCCCGCCGGCCCGGCCGGGCCGGGTGACGGCGCTGAAGCTCTGGGGCATCCGGATCACGGGGAAGCTGGACCTGGCGGGCGGGCGCGTCGATCCGTACGTCGAGCTGACCGGCTGCCGGTTCGACGAGGAGGTGGCGTTCCCGGAGTGCCACTTCACGACCCTGCGGCTCGTGGGGTGCGCGGTGCCCCGCTTCGACGCGGCCCGGCTGCACACCGAGGGCGATCTGCATCTGCCGCGCTGCCGGGTGGAGCGCGGCATCCGGCTCACGGACGCCCAGATCGGCACGGACCTGCTGCTCAACCAGATCGAGGCCGGCCCGGACCGGCAGGGGCGGGCGCTGCTCGGGGACGGACTGACGGTCGCCCAGGACCTCCAGGCCGAGATGGTGGACATGCTGGGCGAGCTGAGCCTGCGCGGGGCGAAGGTGGGCGGCTCGCTGAGCCTGCGCGGCAGCCGGCTGCGGGCGGCCCGGGGCCGCCGCGCGCTGAACGCCCCGCAGCTCAGCGTCGAACGGACGCTGTACATGAGCGAGGCGTGGGTCAGCGTCGACACGGGGAACCAGGGCACCACTCCCCCGTACGGCATCGCCACGTCGCCGACCCCCGCGCACGGCACCCGCTCGCAGGTGTTCCGCTGCCGGGGCGGGGTGCGGCTGGACGACGGCAGGTTCGGTGACGCGGTGGACCTGCACAAGGCGGTGTTCGTGCTGGACACGCACGAGGAGCTGTCGCTGCGCCGGACGGTCACGCCGGAGCTGCGGTTCAACCCGGAGCGCCCGGTGCGCGGCCGGGTGGTGCTCAACGGCGCGAAGGTCGTCACGCTGATCGACGTCTCCACGAGCTGGCCGGGCCCGGGCGGGCTCGCGATGGGCGGGTTCGTGTACGAGAACCTCGTCCCGTACGGGCACTTCCCGCTCTCCCGGCGCCTGGAGTGGGTGGCGGCGGCGACCCCGGAGTACGTGCCGGAGCCGTACGAGCGGCTGGCGGCGGTGCTCCGCAGCTGCGGCGAGGACGCGGATGCCCGGGAGGTGCTGCTCGCCAAGCAGCGCCGCCGCCGCGAGACCCTGCCGCCGGCCGGGAAGCTCTGGGGCTATCTCCAGGACTGGACGGTGGCGTACGGGTACCGGCCGGGGCGGGCCGCGGTGTGGATGGCGGTGCTGTGGGCGGCGGGCACGCTGGCCTTCTCGCGGTACGAACCGGCCTCGATCAAGGGTCCGGAGCATCCGCAGTGGAACGCGGCGCTGTACGCGCTGGATCTGCTGATCCCGGTGATCGATCTCGGTCAGGACGGCTACTGGCGGCTGGAGGGCGGCTGGCAGTGGATGGCGGCGGCGCTGATCCTGCTGGGGTGGATACTCGCCACCACGGTCGCGGCGGGCACCTCCCGGCTGCTGCGCCGCAGCTGACCGCCGACCCGGAACCAACGGGAATCGGCCAGAATCCACGCATTCCTTTACCGCTCCTTGACCGATGGCCCGGCAACCCATCCACTCGGCACAAATGCTTCACAGCGCTTCCCTTGGCGCCGCCTCCGCCAGCGCTTTTCAATGGTCTGCACCATGCCTTTCCTCCGCGCTCTGCTCCGAACCGCGCGCGTGATCCGGCACACCCCGGCGCTCTCCACCGGGTTGCCCGCGGACCACGCGGTGCTGCTCGACGCCCCCGACGCACGGCTCTCCCCCGCGCTGGTGGCCGCCGCGGCCGGGGAGTACGAACCGGCCGCGAAGCTCCTGGCGACCACCCGGGACGCGGCCGAGTGGGAGAGCCGGGACCGCTACCTGAGACGGCTCGTCGCGTTCGCCCGGAACCGGGACGGCTGGCTCGCGGACTGGCTGGCCGCCGCGCCGCACGATCCGGACGCGCTGCTCGTCAAGGCGCAGCTCGCGGTCGACCGCGCCTGGGAGTCCCCGGCGCGCGCGGAGCAGCTGCGCGAGGTGGGGCCGCTGATCACGGCGGCCGCGGCCGGTGATCCGCGCGACCCGGTGCCCTGGCGCCTCGCGCTCGACCACGCCCGGGGCACGCAGGCCACGCACACCATGTTCGAAGCGCTGTGGGAGGAGGCCCTCCAGCGTTCCACGCGCCACTACGGCTGCCATGTCGCAGCGCTCCAGTACCTGTCGGCGGCCTGGTACGGCTCGCACCGGGAGTGCTTCGACTTCGCGGAGCGGGCCGCCGAGGACTCGGTGCCCAGCTCCCTGGTGCAGGCGCTGCCGCTGCGCGCGGCCTTCGCGATGCTGACCGAGGGGACGTGGGACGCCCGGTCGACGTCGGTCCAGGAGGAACGGATCGACGCGGCGGCGGATCTGGCGATCTCCCTGTCGGCCGCCTTCGCCCCGGGCGACCCGTGGCCGGCCGAGGTCCGCAACCTGCTCGCGTACGTCCTGGTGGTACGGGGCCGGTGGGCCGAGGCGCTGGAGCAGTTCGGCCGGATCGGCGCGCACGCGTCCTCGTTCCCGTGGGCTTCGGTGTCCGGCGATCCGCTGGGCCGGTTCCTGGACGCGCGGGACAGCACACGGCTGCGGGTGGCCTCCGGGACCCCGTTGTGGCAAGGCTCCGGACGAGAACGGGCGCGCGGCCATTACGCTTGACCGCTGTGACCACCGCTCGCCTGCCTCTGTTCCCGCTGAACGCGGTGCTGTTCCCCGGCCTCGTGCTGCCCCTCAACGTCTTCGAGGAGCGATATCGCGCCATGATGCGCGAGCTCCTGACCATGGACGAGGACGAACCGCGCCGGTTCGCCGTGGTCGCCATCCGGGACGGCCGGGAGACCGCCGTGACGGGTCTCGGCATGCCGGAGGCGGTCCGTAAGCCCGTCGAACGCGGCCCGGGCGACGGCTTCGGCGCCGATCCCCTCCAGTCGCTGCACCGGGTGGGCTGCGTCGCCGATGCCGCGACCATCCGGGAGCGCGCGGACGGCAGCTTCGAGGTCCTGGCCACCGGCACCACCCGGGTCCGGCTCCTGTCCGTGGACGCGAGCGGCCCCTTCCTCACGGCCGAGCTGGAGGAGCTGGAGGAGGACCCGGGCGACGAGGCCGGCCCGCTCGCCGAGGGCGTTCTGCGGGCCTTCCGCGGCTACCAGAAGCGCCTGGCGGGCGCGAGCGAGCACTCCCTCACCACGGGCGCGGACCTGCCGGACGACCCGTCGGTCGTCTCGTACCTGGTCGCCTCGACGGTGGTCCTGGACGTCCCCGCCAAGCAGCGCCTCCTCCAGGCCCCGGACACCGCGACCCGCCTCCGCGAGGAGCTGCGGCTCCTGCGCTCGGAGACGGCGGTGATCCGGCACCTGCCCTCGCTGCCCGCGGTGGACCTGACCGTCGCCCCGACGCACCCCAACTGAGGCCATGGCCAAGAAGCAGAAGAAGTCCCCGTCCGGCGGCACCCCCGCCACGGTCGCCCTGACGGCGGCGGGCACGGCGTTCACCGTGCACGCGTACGACCACGATCCGGCGTCGCCCTCCTACGGCGAGGAGGCGGCCCAGGCGCTGGGCGTCTCCCCCGACCGCGTCTTCAAGACCCTGGTCGCCGACGTGGACGGCCGCCTGACGGTCGCGGTCGTCCCGGTGGCCGGGAGCCTGGACCTGAAGGCGCTGGCCGCGGCGGCGGGCGGCAAACGCGCCACGATGGCGGACCCGGCGGCGGCGGAACGCACCACGGGCTACGTCCGGGGCGGCATCTCCCCCCTGGGTCAGCGCAAACGGCTTCCCACGATCCTGGACGCGTCGGCCCGCGCCCACGCGACGATCTGCGTCTCGGCGGGCCGCCGGGGCCTGGAGGTGGAGCTCGCACCGGAGGACCTGGCGGCGCTGACGGGCGCGGTGTTCGCGGACATCGGCCGAGGCTGAGTGGGGGGCGGAGCCCCCGGTCGACCGGTACGGCGAGGCGGAGGCCCCCGGTCGACCGGTACGGCGAGGCCCGGGCCCCCGGCGGACCGGTTCCGTCCTCAAACGCCGGACGGGCTGGGATGTGCCCGGCCCCGGGCAGACGCAGCGCCCCCGCCGCCGCCGAGAAATCCAGCCCCGCCGGCGCTTGAGGCGCGGGGCCCGGGGCGGAGCTCCGAAACCCCAGCCCGTGCGGCGCTTGAACACCGGGACCGGGGCAGAGCCCCCAAAACCCCAGCCCATCCGGCGCTAGACCACCGGGACCCGGGGCAGAGCCCCAAAACCCCAGCCCATCCGGCGCTAGAGCACCGGGACCCGGGGCAGAGCCCCCAAAACCCCAGCCCATCCGGCGCTAGACCACCGGGACCCGGGGCAGAGCCCCCAAAACCCCAGCCCATCCGGCGCTAGACCACCGGGACCCGGGGCGGAGCCCCCAAAACCCCAGCCCATCCGGCGC
>NZ_JBMNDO010000069.1:0-11411 GCF_052542855.1 Streptomyces sp. SAS_281 | reverse complement strand
CTAGACCACCGGGACCCGGGGCGGAGCCCCAAACCCCCAGCCCGTCCGGCGCTTGAGGACCGGGGCCCGGGGCGGACCCCCGTTTCGGGAAGGGGCGGGTAGGGGAACAAGCCCGCGCAGCGGCCCCTACGCCCCGTCGCGCGGCGCGGAGGACCCGGACGACGGCGCCGAAGGCGCCGAAGGCGCCCCCGGTCCCCACCCCCCGTACGTCGCCCACTCCCCCTCGAACTCCCGCGGCCCCCACGCCGCGGTCAACCCCAGATGCACCACCATCGCCGCCAGCCCCCAGGCCAGCAGCACCCCGTGCGCGTGCATCTCCAAGGGCGCGTCGAACACGACCCCCTTGCCGACCTCCCGCGCGTGCGCGACCACGTCGGACGTGGGCCCGAGCCGCGTTCCGAGCTGCCACGCCAGCAGCGACCCGAGCACGCTGCCGACCGCGAGACCCACTGTCAGCCAGATCCCGCCGCGCCGGTGGAACCAGAACACGAGCCCCGCCGAGACCGCCCCGAACGCCAGCCCGAGCAGGGCGAACGTGCCGTCGGCCCCGATCGCCTCCTCGCCCTCGCTGTCGTTGAGGAACACCGCGGTGTTGTCGGAGATGAGCGGCACCCGGGGCGCCAGCCACAGCCACAGCAGCCCCATCAGCACACCCGCGACGGTCACCACGGCCGCGACGACGCCCGCCCGCCGCAGATCCGCCCGCAGCTCGTCCCGGTCCACCCCCGGCGAGGGCGCCAGGTGGGAACCGTACGGAACACCGCCGGGCTCACCCCCGGGTGCCGGCTTCTGCCACGCGTGGTGGTCGTCGGACGAGGGCCGGTTCGGCGGCGTCAGAGGTGCGGTCACCGTGCCATCGTGCCAGGCGCCCACGAGCCGCGCCTCACCGGACCGCCGCCCTGCGGTACGCCCAGGTGGCCACGGCGAGCGAGACCACACCGACGACGGCGCAGACCGCGAGGTCGAGCGCGACGACCGCCCAGTCGGGACGGGCGCCGAAGGACCGGGCCAGCGCCTCCACCCCGTACGTGGACGGCAGCAGGTCGCGCGCCCAGCCCACCGGCTCCGGCAGCCGGTCGGCCGGCAGGACGCCCAGCAGGAGCGCGGCGGACATGCCCAGCTGCCCGAGCAGAGTGGCGAGTTCCTGGCGCGGCGCGAGGAGCCCCAGGGCGGCGCCGAGGCCCGAGAGCGCCGCGCCGGACAGCGGCACGACGGCCACGAGCACCCACAGATGCGCCATCGGCAGCCCGAACAGCACGCTGCCGGTCACCGCCGTGACCACGGTCCCCGGCACGGTGAAGGAGGCGTACGCCCCCGCCGCACCGAGCACGACGGCGGCGGGCGGCACGGGCAGGGTGGCGTAGTGGTCGAGCCCGCCGCCCGCCCGGAGCTGCCCGAAGTACTGGGCGAGGAGGTTCAGCGCGACGAAGGCGACGACCAGGACGCTGGACCCGGCGACGACGGCCCGCGCCTCGGAGCCGCCGTCCACCACCCCGCGCATGAGGATCATGATCCCGACGGACTGGAAGGTCGCCACGAAGAGCAGCGGGATGCGGGCCACCCGGGCCCGGGAGAGCTGGGCGCGGTAGACGGCCGCGAGGGAGGGGAACAGCCGGGCCCGGGGGGCCAGCGGCGCCGCCGCCCCGGCCACCGCACCGATTCCGCTCATGCCTTCACCAGTCCCTTGGTCGCGCCGCCGCCGAGCGCGAGGTAGACGTCCTCCAGGCTCGGCGTCGCCAGGCTGAAGTCGTCGAGCGCCGCGAAGGCCGCGCCCCCGGTGACCGCGGCGACCGCCGCGCGTGCCTCGTCGGGCGCGAGCCGCAGCGCCCAGCGCCGCCCGGACTCCTGCGCACTCGCCCGCAGGGCCGCGACCTCGGGGATCTCCAGCGGGGCGCGCTCGCGCCACACCAGCTCGACCCGGACCTCCCCGGCGACGCGTTCCTTGAGCCCGGCGGGGGTGTCGCAGGCGATGACCTTGCCGCGTTCGATGACGGCGACCCGGTCGAGGACGGTCTCGGCCTCGATGACGTTGTGGGTGACGAGCAGGACCGTCGCACCGCGCTCCGCGCGCCGGCGGTCGACGGCGGCCCAGACGGCGCGCCGTGCCACCGGGTCCATGCCGGTCGTCGGCTCGTCCAGGACGAGCACGGGACGCTCCCCGACGAGCGCGGCGGCGAAGCAGGCGAGGCGCCGCTGGCCGCCGGAGAGCTTCTTCAGCGGCCGGTCCGCGAGGCCGGTGAGGCCGAGCTCGTCCAGGACCGCGTCGCGCTCGGCCCGGGCCTCGCGCAGTGGAAGCCCGCGCAGCCGCCCGGTGGTCTCGGCGGCCAGGGCGACGGTCAGCTCGTCCAGCGCGGTGGACTCCTGCCCGAGGTAGCCGATCAGCCGGGAGGCCCGCTCGGGGTGGCGCACGAGGTCGTGGCCGAGGATGTCGACGCTGCCGGAGTCGGGCCGCATGAGCCCGGTGAGCTGGCGTACGAGGGTGGACTTGCCGGCCCCGTTGGGCCCGAGCAGTCCGAAGATCTCACCGCGCCGGACGTCGAGGCTGATGCCGTCGGTGGCGCGCACCTCGGGGGTCGCGGGCGCGCCGCGGCGGCCCCGGACCGGGGGGTAGGTCTTCACCAGATCGCGCACCGCGCACACGGTGCCGCTCGCCGTCGGCGCCTGTGCTGTCCCCGTACTCACGAGGTACGAGGGTACGGGGTCCGAGGACCGGCATTACGCCCGGGGCCGCACCGATCGGACATCGACGCGCCCGGGGGCGGCCGGGTCGAGCGGCCCTCGGGCGGGTGCGGACTCAGTCTCCGGAGGGTCCGGCCTTCCCCGCCTTCTCCACCGCCCGCTCGGTCACCGGGGCGTGGTCGGCGGCGGCCCGTACGTCGATCTCGCGCCAGAAGCCCGCCCTGATCGCGTACCGGTCGTGTTCGTCGATCTGGTCGTCCTTGTGGGCGAGGAGGCCGAAGCGGGCCGCGTACCGGAGGAGTTCGCCGTCGATGCGGTGCGGGATGCGCGGGTAGAGGGCGGAGAGCTTCGGCAGGTGGCCGGTCTCCGGGAGCCGCTCCATCCAGCGCCGGGCGAAGACCTGGCCCACCTCGAAGGGGTCGCCGCCGACCGTGGTGATGTCCTCCTCGCGGTCGGCCCAGCGCTGCTCGGCGCTGGTGAGCTGGGCGAGGGTCGGCAGGGACGCGGTCTCCGCCGGTTCGCCCAGCGGGCCGCCGCGCTCCACCCAGCCCCGGTCGGACGACCAGCGCAGGGTCGCCGCGGGCTGCGGGGCGGGATGCCGCTCGGCCGGTCCGGCGGGCCCGCGCAGGGTGCCGGCGAGGTCCTTCGGGGTGGGCACGCCCTTGGCGCCGTGCCCGTGCACGGGCTGGGCGGAGCTCTCACCTGGCCGGGGGGCCGCCTCCTCGTCGTCGCGGGCCGCCTCGGCCTGTGCGGCGGCCCGGGACGCGCGCTCGGCGGAGGCGGCGAGGGCCGATTCGGGCAGCGGGGCGGAGAGGATCGCGGCGATCTCGGGGCGCGGGGCGGGCGGTGGGGCGCAGGGGCCGCCGGTCTCCTTGGCCCGGACGGCCTGGGTGATCCAGGCGCGGTCCAGGACGCGGCGCTCGTCGGCCTCGGCGACCAGGTCCTCGGACTGGTTGTAGTCGCCGTCGGCGGCCTGGACGGCCCAGAGGTGGACGGCGACGCCGTGTTCCTTGGCGGACATCAGGCCGGGCAGCAGGTCGCCGTCGCCGGTCACCAGGACCACGTCGGAGCAGGCGCGGTTGCGGGCGAGCTCGGTGAGCTCGGCGTGCATCGCCGCGTCGACGCCCTTCTGCGCCCAGCGTCCGTCACTGCGGGTCAGGGCGCCCAGCCGGACGGTGACCCGGGGCATCACGCGCAGCCTGCGGTGCTCGGGCTGCGGGACGCGGTCGGGGGCGCCGTCGAACCAGTAGATCCGCAGCAGCGGCTGCGCGGTGTCGGCCTCGGCGCGTTCGCGCAACTGCTGGATGAGGGCCGCGTGGTCGACGGTGATGCGGGACCGGGCGGGCTCTCCTGCCAGCAGACTCGCGGCTGCGCCCAGCAGGTAGCCGGCGTCCACCAGGACGACGCAACGGTCCACGCGTTCCACCCTCTTCCAGCCATTCGGGATCGGGTTTTCTCAAGGTTCCTTCGAGTCTGCCCGACCACGCCGGGGTTAACGGCCGGAACTCGATCATCGGCGTGGCGTATCGCGAAAAGCGCGCATCATACCCCGTCGCTACGCACGGTAATGATCCGACATGCGATGTTTATCCGATTGTGTGAATCTGACGGTGGTCCTGGCCCCGAGAGTCCTTATAGGAGGAACACCATGGCCAAGAACAAGAACCGCAAGCAGGGCAGCCAGCAGGACCGCGCTTCGCAGGCGGAGCGCGGTACCCAGGAGGCGCGCTCGACGGCCACCGAGGCGCGGAGCTCGATGGAGTCCCAGGCGCAGGGCAGCCCTGCCGATGTCGCACGTAAGCATCAGCGGCGCTTCGGCCACAACTGACCGGACTCCGGCAAGGCCGGCACACCGAGAGGGGCGCCCCCGCGCAAGCGGAGCCGCCCCTCTCGTACGTCGGTGCTCAGCCCGCCAGGCAGGACGGCCCGAGCAGCACCTTCAGGTCGCCGAAGAGCGCCGGGTCCGGCTTCACCCGGTGCCGGTCGAGCCGGAGCACCGTGGTCTTGCGGGGGCCCTGGAGCCGGATGCGCACCTCGGTGTCGCCCCGGTGGCTGTTCAGCACCTCGCCGAGCCGGCTGACCATGGGCGGGGTCACCCGGACCGTGGGGATGGTCAGGACGACGGGAGCGTTGGTCCCCGCGTTGGAGATGTCGGGGACCTGCATCTCCATGGCGACCAGGCGCGGCACGTCCTCGCGCTTGTCGAGGCGCCCCTTGACGAAGACGACGGTGTCCTCGACGAGCTGGGTGGAGACCAGCTGGTAGGTGGCGGGGAAGAACATGCACTCGATGGAGCCGGCCAGGTCCTCCACGGTGGCGATGGCCCAGGCGTTGCCCTGCTTGGTCATCTTGCGCTGGAGGCCGGAGATGATGCCGCCCACGGTGACGATCGCGCCGTCGGCGTGCTCGCCGCCGGTGAGCTGCGAGATCGCCGCGTCCGACTTGTCGGACAGGACGTGCTCCAGACCGAACAGCGGGTGGTCGGAGACGTAGAGCCCGAGCATCTCGCGTTCCTGGGCCAGCAGGTAGGACTTCTCCCACTCGACGTCGGAGAACTCCACGTCGAGCCCGAAGCCCGGCTCGTCGCTGTCCTCCTCGCCGCCGCCGAAGAGGTCGAACTGCCCCTCGGCCTCCTTGCGCTTGACCTGCACCACGTTGTCGATCATGGGTTCGTGGTGGGCGACGAGCCCCTTGCGGGTGTGGCCCATCTCGTCGAAGGCACCGGCCTTGATGAGGGATTCCACGGTCCGCTTGTTGCAGACGACGGCCTCGACCTTGTCCAGGAAGTCGGGGAACGAGCTGTACTTCCCCTTCGCCTTGCGGCACCGGATGATCGAGTCCACGACGTTCTGGCCGACGTTGCGGACGGCCGTGAGCCCGAAGAGGATCACGTCGTCACCCTGGGCGGCGAAGTTGGACTCCGACTCGTTGACGTTCGGCGGGAGCACCTTGATGCCCATGCGCCGGCACTCGTTGAGGTAGACGGCGGACTTGTCCTTGTCGTCCTTGACCGAGGTCAGCAGGGCGGCCATGTACTCGGCGGGGTAGTTCGCCTTGAGGTACGCGGTCCAGTAGGTGACCAGGCCGTACGCGGAGGAGTGCGCCTTGTTGAACGCGTACCCGGCGAACGGGACCAGGACGTCCCAGAGCGCCTTGATCGCCGCGTCCGAGAAGCCCTTCTTCTTGGCGCCGGCCTCGAAGAGGACGAAGTTCTTCGCCAGCTCCTCGGGCTTCTTCTTGCCCATCACGCGGCGCAGGATGTCGGCCTCGCCGAGCGAGTAGCCGGCGACGATCTGGGCGGCCTTCTGCACCTGCTCCTGGTACACGATCAGGCCGTAGGTGAGGCCCAGGACCTCCTTGAGCGGTTCCTCCAGCTCAGGGTGGATCGGGGTGATCTCCTGGCGGCCGTTCTTGCGCTCGGCGTAGTTCGTGTGCGAGTTCATGCCCATCGGGCCCGGCCGGTACAGGGCCGAGACGGCGGAGATGTCCTCGAAGTTGTCGGGCTGCATCTGGCGCAGCAGGGAGCGCATCGGCCCGCCGTCGAACTGGAACACGCCGAGCGTGTCACCGCGGCACAGCAGCTCGTACGTCTTGGGGTCGTCCAGCGGCAGGGCGAGCATCTCCAGGTCGATGCCCTTGTTGGACTTCACCATCTTGATGGCGTCGTCCATGATCGTCAGGTTGCGCAGCCCCAGGAAGTCCATCTTCAGCAGGCCGAGCGATTCGCACTGCGGGTAGTCCCACTGCGTGATGGTGACGCCGTCGGTGTGCCGCACCCAGACCGGGGCGTGGTCCACGATCGGCTCGCTGGACATGATGACGCCGGCGGCGTGCACGCCCATCTGCCGGACCAGGCCCTCGACGCCCTTGGCGGTGTCGATGACCTTCTTGACGTCCGGCTCGTTCTCGTACATCCCCCGGATCTCGCCCGCCTCGCTGTAACGCGGGTGGCTGGGGTCGGTGATGCCGTTGAGGTCGATGCCCTTGCCGAGGACGTCGGCGGGCATGGCCTTGGTGAGCCGGTCGCCCATGGCGTACGGGTAGCCGAGGACGCGGGCGGAGTCCTTGATCGCGTTCTTGGCCTTGATCTTGCCGTAGGTGCCGATCATGGCGACCTTGTCGGCGCCGTACTTCTCCGTCACGTACCGGATGACCTCGACGCGCCTGCGCTCGTCGAAGTCGATGTCGACGTCGGGCATGGAGACGCGCTCGGGGTTGAGGAACCGCTCGAAGATCAGTCCGTGCTCGATCGGGTCGAGGTCGGTGATGCCCATCGCGTACGAGACGATCGAACCGGCCGCGGAGCCTCGGCCGGGGCCGACCGCGATGCCGTTGTTCTTGGCCCACATGATGAAGTCGGCGACGACCAGGAAGTATCCCGGGAACCCCATCTGGATGATGATGTCCATCTCGTACTCGACCTGCTTCTGCCGGTCCTCGGGGACGCCGTTCGGGAAACGGCGGTTCATCCCGACCCGGACCTCCTCCTGGAACCAGGTGATCTCCGTGTAGCCCTCGGGGATGTCGAACTTCGGCATCAGGTCGCGCTTCTCGAACATCCCGGAGGTGTCGATCTGCTCGGCGACCAGGAGGGTGTTGGCGCACCCCTCCTGCCAGGCGTCGGAGGAGTCGACGCCGTACATCTCCTCCGTGGTCTTGAGGTAGTAGCCGGTGCCGTCGAAGCGGAAGCGGTCCGGGTCGGAGAGGTTCTTGCCGGTCTGGATGCAGAGCAGGGCGTCGTGCGCGGTCGCCTCGGAGGCGTACGTGTAGTGCGAGTCGTTCGTCACGAGCGGCGGGATGGAGAGCTTCCTGCCGATCTCCAGGAGCCCGTCGCGGACCCGGCGCTCGATCTCGATGCCGTGGTCCATCAGCTCCAGGAAGTAGCGCCCTTCGCCGAAGATGTCCTTGTAGTCGGACGCCGCCTTCAGCGCCTCGTCGAACTGGCCGAGCCGCAGCCGCGTCTGGACCTCGCCGGAGGGGCAGCCGGTGGACGCGATCAGGCCCTCGGACCACTGGGCGATGGTCTCCTTGTCCATACGCGGCCACTTCTGGAGCCAGCCCTCGGCGTAGGCGTCGGAGGACAGCTTGAAGAGGTTGTGCAGACCGGTCGCGTTCGCCGCCCAGATCGTCTTGTGGGTGTAACCACCCGAACCGGAGACGTCGTCGCGCTTCTGGTGCGGCTGGCCCCACTGGATCTTCCGCTTGTGCTTGCGCGACTCGGGCGCCACGTACGCCTCGATGCCGATGATCGGCGTCACGTCCGCCTTCTTCGCCGAGTGGAAGAAGTCGTACGCCCCGTGCAGGTTGCCGTGGTCCGTCATGGCGATATGGGTCATGCCCATGTCGTTGCACGCGTTGAACATGTCCTTGAGCCGCGCGGCACCGTCCAGCAGCGAGTACTGGGTGTGGACGTGAAGGTGCGTGAAGGGCGGCTTGGTCACGGCGCTGTGCCTCCGGGGAAATGTGGATGACGGGACGGGTGACGTCTCGGGATGTCTGGGGGGACAGCGTGGAAGTCTACGTCTCCGAGGGGCGCGGCGACGGGCACTCCGCGATACGGTCGCGCGTTGGAAGGGCGGGACCACCCGTCCCTTTTGTCATGCACGTCATCACCCAGGCCAGGTACCAGGAGGCAGTCACAGATGTCGGACACGCAGACCGGCGCGGAGCGGCGCGGGGAGCAGATTCTCGAGGTCTTCGACACCGCCTTCGGAGAGCTGCTGGCCGCCGATCCGGCGGCCTTCCGGGTCAAGTTCCGCAAGATGGCGGGCTCGGCGTTCGCGTTCTACCGGGGCACGGCCTGCCTGTTCTACAACGACCTGGAGCACGAGCGGCACGGCGGCCCGTATCTGGACGAGCGCACCGGCCGGGTCTGGATCCACGGCGACCTCCACGCGGAGAACTTCGGCACCTACATGGACGCCAACGGCCGCCTCGTCTTCAACGTGAACGACTTCGACGAGGCGTACGTGGGCCCCTTCACCTGGGACCTCAAGCGCTTCGCCGGCTCGGTCGCCCTGCTGGGGTACGCGAAGGCGCTGGGCGACGAGCAGATCACCGAGCTGGTACGGATCTACGCGGCGGCCTACCGCGAGCGCGTCCGCGCCCTGGCCACGGGCGCCAAGAACGACGAGGTGCCGCCGTTCACGCTGGACACCGCCGAGGGGCCGCTGCTCGGCGCGCTGCGGACCGCCCGCTCGCTGACCCGGTTCTCGCTGCTGGACTCGATGACCGAGATCCGCGACTTCGAGCGCCGGTTCGCCGAGGGCGGCGGCGCGATCGACCTGGACGCGGCGACGCGGTACAAGGTGCTGGCGGCGTTCGACGGCTATCTGGAGACGCTGCCGGAGTCGAGCCTGACCCGGCCGGACTCGTACCGGGTGAAGGACGTGGTGGGCCGGCGCGGCATCGGCATCGGCTCGGCGGGCCTGCCCTCGTACAACATCCTCCTGGAGGGCAACAGCGACGCCCTGGAGAACGATGTGGTGATCTACCTCAAGCAGGCGCAGACCCCGGCCGTCTCCCGGCACATCACGGACCCCGCGGTCCGCGGCTACTTCCGGCACGAGGGCCACCGCACGGTGATCTCGCAGCGCGCCCTCCAGGCCCACGCCGACCCGTGGCTCGGCTGGACCGAGCTGGACGGCGCCGGCCAGCTGGTCGCCGAGGTGTCGCCGTACGCGGTGGACCTGGACTGGTCCGACATCGACGAGCCCGACGAGATCGCGGCGGTCGTCGCCGACCTCGGCCGGGCCACGGCGACGATGCACGCGGCGGCGGACGACGAGAGCGGCCACTCGCTGGTGCCGTTCTCCACGGAGCGGGCGATCGACGCCGCCATCGCGGCCGACGAGGAGGGCTTCGGGGAGCTCCTCGTGGACTTCGCCCACAGCTACGGTGCCCGGGCCCGCGCGGACCACCAGATCTTCGTGGACCTCTTCCGCAACGGCCGCATCCCGGGGCTGTAGCCGGCGGAACGGAACCTTTAGGGGTCGCTTACAGGTTCGCATGCGACACTCCTGGGCGATGGACATATCCGGGACGCAGCTCAGAGCGGCACGCGCGGCGCTTTTCACAGCGCTCGTCGTGACGCTCTCCGCCGCGTCCCACGTCCTGCTCTCCCAGGTCGCCCTGCCCCTGGTCCCCGTCGCCGTGCTGGCCGGGGCCGTCTTCGCGGCGGCCTACGCCCTGGCCGGCCGCCAGCGCGGCTTCGGGGCGATCGCCGGGCTGCTCGTCCCCCTGGAGCTGGCCGCCGACACCTTCTTCACCACCGGCCAGCACCTCTGTTACGGAGCGGCGGGCGGCCCGATAGCGGGCCCCCTGCGCTCGGTGGGCGTCGACGTCCTGTGCGGCGGCGGCGACCTCGGCCCCGGGCCCGCCCGGCTCGGCGACGTCGGCACGCCGCTCGCCTCGGTGACCGCGGGCGGCCAGGGCGCCGCCGCGCTGCTCGCCTCCCCCGGGCCGCTGGTCCCCTGGCTGCTGCTGGCCGCCCATGTCACGGTCGGGCTGCTCGCCGCCGCCTGGCTGCACCGCGGGGAGCTGGCGCTCGCCGGGCTGCTCCGGGCGGGAGCGCTGCTGGCGTTCCGGCCGCTGCTGACCGCGGTGGCCGTGGTGCGCGCGGCGGGCCGCTCGCCGCTGGCCGGAGCCCGCGCCGTCGCGCCCGGGCCGCTGCTGCCGGCCCTCGCCCGGCTCCTCGTGCACTCCGTGGGACGGAGGGGTCCGCCGCTCGGGGCCTGTGCCCTCTGAGCACGCGAGCCCCGCACCGTACGACCCACCCCACACGGAGAACACCACCATGAGCAAGCGCAACAGCCAGGCCAACAAGTCCGCCGCCCGCGAGCGGCTGCGCGCGGAGCGCGAGCGCCAGGCGAAGAAGGACAAGGCCCGCCGGCAGGTCGTCGTCGGCGTCTCGGTCGTCGCCGGCCTCGCCGTCGTCGCCGGCATCAGCTACGTCGTGATGGAGATGAACAAGCCGTCGTACTGGCAGTCGGTCAAGGACGACAAGGCGAAGGTCGTCACGCCCGAGAACACCTCGGGCGAGAACGGCACCACCGTCGTCATCGGCAAGGACACCGCGAAGAAGACCCTGAAGCTGTACGAGGACTCCCGCTGCCCGATCTGCGCCTCGTTCGAGCAGACCGTCGGCTCGACCATCGCCAAGGACGTCGAGGACGGCAAGTACAAGATCCAGTACGTGGGCGCCTCGTTCATCGACGGCGACAACCTGGGCGGCGACAAGCCCTCCATCGGCAACCGCGGCGAGGGCTCCAAGAACGCCCTGAGCGCGCTCGGCGCCGCCCTGAACGTGAGCCCGGACGCCTTCCTCGCCTACAAGAGCGCGCTGTACTCGGCGGAGTTCCACCCGGACGAGGCGGACGACAAGTTCAAGGACGACAGCTACCTGATCAAGGTCGCCGACTCGGTGAAGGAGCTCAAGGGCAACAAGGGGTTCCAGAAGGCCGTCGAGGACGGCACGTACGACGCGTGGGCCCTGCAGATGTCCAAGAGCTTCGACGAGAACAAGGACGAGGTGACCGGTACGCCGACCCTCGTCATGGACGGCAAGAAGATCACCGGGAGCGACGGCAAGAACGCGCCCATGACGGTGGACGAGTTCAACACGGCGATGACCACAGCGCTCAAGGGCTGATTCCCGCCTCCCGCCGGAAGGGGGCGGACCCGGACACCCGAAGTCGATCGGTGTCGGGCAGTACCAGCACGACCTGTCCGAG
>NZ_JBMNDO010000068.1:0-40592 GCF_052542855.1 Streptomyces sp. SAS_281 | reverse complement strand
GAGACGAGCCTGCGGAGCAGGCTCGTCTCGGGGCGGGTCACTTCGGTCCGCCGTGAATGTCACCTCGGCCGTGTCGACGGTCTTTGCGCCACGTCCGGGGGCGCCTTGCCACTGCCAGTAGAGGATGGTGTGCGCGATCACGTGGTGCGGGGCCGGCGCACCGTACTTGTTGAGGTCCTGCGTCGTATGCGCGCCGCCAACCAGCGTTACGTCGTACCCGCGGGTGCCGTGACGGGGCCGACGTGGTCTTCAAGTACGCCAGCAGCGAGGATGCCGCGGCCGACGTCGTCCGCGTCGTTCAGTCGGACGGTGGCAAGGTCCGGGCGGTGTGCCTCGACCTGAAGAAGCCGGATGCGCCGCAGCGGCTGACGGAAGCCGCAGAGGCACATCTGGGAGGCATGGACATGCTGGTCAACAACGCGGCGATGGTCTTCAGTTCCGTGCCGCTCGCCCAGACCGAGGTGGAGGTATGCGACAGCGTGACGGCGGTCGATGCCAGGTCCGTCTTCCTGACGATGCGCTATGCAGCCAGGCAGATGCGTGACGGCGGGCGCATCGTGAACATGTCCACCATGAATACCGTGCGCCCCGTGCCGGGAATCGGGCCCTACGCCGCGAGCAAGGGCGCTGCCGAGCAACTGACCGCGGTTGCAACCCGGGAGCTGGACTACGGGGCATCACCGTCAACACAGTCTCCCCCGGCGCGACGGACACGGATGGGCTGCGTGGCGCCAATTCCCCAGAAGTGCTTCAGGCGGTCGCCGGCATGACACCTCTCGGTCGCCTGGGGGAGGCGTCCCGCGTGGCCGCCGTCGTCGCGCTCCTCACGGGGCCGGTGAGCAGGTGGATCAGCGGCCAGAACATACGGGCAACGCCCGGCCTGGGCTGAACCCGGCTCTCGACCCCGATGTAGGCGGAGCAGCCGGGTCTGCCGGCGGCGCAAGTCGCGTCGAGGTGCATCGCGGAGGCGACGTGATCGTAATTTTGGACGGCACAGTGCTGTCGAGCGGCCGGATTGCTGCCGGCACACGCGCGCGAGCACGGCCGAGGCAGCGGCTGCCGTGCGGCGGTGACGCGGTGGCGCGCCCCATGAACAGTCGGGTTCCCGTTCGGCTCCCGCCGCGCTCGTCCCTCTCTGCCCTGGCGGTACACGTCGCATACCTGCTCACAGCCCGCACTGCACCTGTCATGCGCTGCCGGCGCCAAAGTCCTGGGTGGCGAGCTCCTCGACTCTGGCCGCGAGGTCTGCCAGTGCGGAGTCGTCGGGTGTGGGGCGACGACCTCAGTGATGAAGTCGGCCAGGACCGCGATAGAGCGGGGGCGATCTGGCCCGTGGGCCAGCGCAGGGTCAGCAGCCCGGTGAACCCCTCCGCGGCTCTCGTTCCCACACCCTGCTCGCGCCCACCCCCAAGCCGCCACACCCGCGATATCGAGGTGCCGGTGCTCGGCCGGACCGGTAACTTCACCGGGATGGCGCGCGAGGAAGTAATGCAGGACGGGGCTCATCGGCGAGTCGTACGGATCGGTGACACCGTCCGCAGGCCCGCCCAGCCGTGGACGCCCACCATCCACGCACTTCTGCAGCACCTGGAGGAGGTCGGCTTCCGCTACGCGCCCCGACCGCTGGGATTCGACGCCGAGGGCCGCGAGGTCCTCACCTATATCGACGGCGATGCCGGGCCGCTGTCCTGGGGGAAAGTCGTCGCCGACGACGGCCTGCGCGCTTTCGCCCGGCTGCTGCGCGACTACCACGACGCGTGCGCGGACTTCTCGCCCTCGGCCGGGGCGACGTGGTCCGGGGGCGGTGCCGGTCTCGGCGAAGAAGACGTCGTCTGCCACGGAGACTTCGGCCCCTGGAACGTCGTCTGGCAGGGTGACCGGCCGGTGGGGATCATCGACTGGGACTTCGCCTGCCCCGCGCCGCGGCTGCACGACGTGGCCTACGCGCTCGAATACGTTGCTCCTTTCCGCGACGACGCCGAGTGCTTGCGCTGGCTGCACTACCCCGCGCCGCCGGACCGCCGCCGACGGCTTGAACTCTTCTGCACCGCCTATGGGATCGACTCGGCCGAGGGGATCGTCGACGCCGTCATCACCCGACAGCGCGACAACGTGGATCTGGTACGCCGCCTTGCCGAGAAAGGACACGAGCCCCAGGCCACCTGGGCATCCAACGGCCTGCTCAGCCGGCTCGGCGACAGAATCACCTGGAGCCTGACCCACCGGCACCTGTTCGAGTAGCGGCCCCCGGTCACGAACCGCACCTCCGACCATCCCCGGAGCAACATTTCGCAGGTTGCGATGGACGGGCTTGGCGGGGCTGAGGGAGTAGCTCTACCGGTCCCTGGCTGCAGCGCGCGTCGGCCGCACGGATTATCGGGAGCCCGGCAGCAGCGTCCTGATCGTGTAAGTGATCTTCATCAATTCTGTACAACGCAGCGAACTGTCGCAGAGACCCTCGGTGAACACGTCTTCGTCTTCTTCTTCCACAACAGGAAGTCGGCGTACGAGGTGTGCCGCGGCCAAGTCATGGCGTTCGAGCTGCGGAAGAATCCGCCGGTGCTGCAGGGGCACGGTGGTGCTGTGTCGTTCGCGGGCGCCGCCCCGTGAACGACACCGCAAGGCCGACGAGCACCGATCGCCGACCCTGCGGTGTGACCGGTTCGCTCAGCCGATGTATGCCGGAGACACCGCCGCCGTACTGATGCGCCGGGGTGTACCCGTGCCGTCGGACGGGATCGTGTAGAGGTCGGCTCCGTAGTCGCCCGGCAGGGCGTAGGTCAGGGTGTAGTCGTCGTGCCAGACCGCCTGGTCGTCGACGCTGCGGGGTTCCGACAGGGCCGTTTCGTGGCCGGTGCGGAGGTCGAGGACGTACAGCTGCCACGGGGCGTCCGCCGGGAGGCCCTTGACGCGCTTCTTGTAGGCGACGCGGGTGCCGTCGGGGGAGAGGGACGGGCACTCGACGTTGGTGTGCACCGTGGTGACGGTGCGGGCCCGCAGGTCGCCGCGGACCAGATAGGTCGAGCCGTGCGTGGCCATCGTGGCGTAGAAAGTGCGGTCGTTCGAAGCAAACGTGACGCCCCAGAAGTTGATGTCCGCCGCGTGATAGGTCCGGCCGTCCTTGATCACGCGGTACGCCTCCAGCGACGGCGTCAGCCGCCCCGTGCGGGTGTCGACGATCGCCGCCCGCGTCGAGAAGTTCGTGCCCGTGTAGGAGTCGCCGCCGACGAACGCCGTCCAGGCCGCGTACCGCCCGCTGGGGGAGACCCGGGCCCGGGACGGGATCCCCGGCACGTCGTAGCGGGCCCGCTTGCGCAGCCCGGCGTCGAGGATCACCGCCTGGTAGGTGTCCTGGACGGCGCCGTGCTTCGCCTGGAGGCACACGCCGGTGCCCGAAGCAGCGTGGAAGCGGAGGCACTTGACCTTTGACGCGACCCGCGGGCTCGACGGGGCCGACGCCGGGACGGACGTCAGCTCGTCGCGGTGCGGCCCCCACGCCATGTTGCGGAACACCAGCCGTCGGGATGCCTTCAGGGAAACTGGCCCGGCGGTGATCCGGGGGCCGCCGGGCCGGGCCTGGTTCCTGCGGTCCGCGCGCGCCGAGGCGTGCAGCACGGAGGCCACCGCGACGCCCGCGAGGACGACCAGGGTACAGATCAGGACCAGGATGCGGTTGCGCAGCGTCATACGAGGCCTTCTGAGGAGGTGGTGGGGCGGATCGGGCGGAGGTACAGCGCGGAAACGGCGCACAGGGCGAGCAGGACGGCCGCCGCCGTGAGCGCCGCCCGGTCGCCCCAGGCCGTCCAGGCCGCGCCGAAGCCGAGCGAGCACGCGAAACGGGCCAGCGCCTGGCCTGTCTGGACGAGCGCGAGCCCGGACGAACGCAGCTCGCGCGGAACGCTGTCCGAGGCAGCCGCCATCAGCACGCCGTCGGTCGCCGCGTAGAAACCGCCGTGCAGGAGCAGTACGGCACAGGCCGCTGCCGAGCCCTGCCAGGAGCCGAGCAGAAGGGCGTACGAGAGGAGCAGGGCGCCGTGCCCGCCGAGGAACACCCGCCACCGGCCGGCCCGGTCCGCGAGCCGGCCGAGTGGGACGGCGAGGAGCAGGAAAGCGGCGGCGGTGCCGAGGGGCAGCAGTGCGAACCAGCGGTCCGGCACCCCCAGGCGCCGCTGGAGGAGCAGGAACACGAAGGAGTCGCTGACCGTGGCGAGCCCGAGCAGCAACGCGCAGACCGTGAGGCGCCGCAGCTCCGGGCGGTGGAGGAGAGCCAGGGCAGCGCGCAGGGTGGGGGTGAGGGCGGGGCGCGGCGCGGAGGCCGGGAGGGCTGTGAGGGCCGGAGCCGCGGCTCCGACCCCGGGCTTCCCGGCGTGACCGGCGGCGGCCCCGGGCTCCCCGGCTTGGCACGTATCGGCATCGGCGCCTGTCGGCCGCCCGGTGCCGATCTTCGTGGCCGCGCCCCCCGGTACGAACAGCACCAGCACCAGCACGCCCACGACGGCCATGCAGAAGCTCACCGTGAACACGGCGTCGTAGCCGTCGACGGTGGCGCGGAGGATCAGGAAGGCGACGAGGGGGCCGAGCAGGGCGCCCGCCGTGTCCATCGCGCGGTGCACGCCGAAGGCCCGGCCGCGGTTCTCGGGGGTGCTCGACAGGGAGATGAGGGCGTCGCGGGGGGCGGTGCGCAGGCCCTTGCCGGTGCGGTCGGCTGCGAGGATCACGCCGATGGGGGTCAGCGTCTGCGCCACCAGGAGCAGGGGTTTGCAGGCCGCCGAGAGCGCGTACCCGGCCCCCGCCACCCACTTGTGGCGCCCGCCTCCCCGGTCGGCCAGGTGTCCGCCGACGAGGCGGACCAGGGCCGAGAAACCGTTGTAGATCCCGTCGAGGAGCCCGAAGCCCAGCGGGGACAGGCCGAGGCCCGCCACCAGGTACAGCGGCAGCACCGCCGTCACCATCTCGGAGGAGACGTCGGTGATCAGGCTGACCGCGCCGAGGGCCAGCACCGTGGGCGCCACCGCGGGACGGCGCCGCCCGGCGAGGGGTTGGGCGGCGCCGTCTGCGGACGGTGCCGCCGCCGGGGTCTCGGGCGTGCCGACGCGGCTGTCCGCTACGTACATGTCAGGACGTCCAGATGCCCGTGATGTCCTTGGCGGTGGCCGCGTTGCCTGCGTGCGTGAGGCCGTGCATGTCCTCCAGCGTCCGCAGCAGGTCGTAGTGGTTGTAGGTGGTGGCCGAGGAGGACCCCGGGGTCACCTGCTGGCCGTAGAGGACCGTCGGGATCTTGTTCCCGGCGAGCCGGTTGTCCTCGTCGAAGGTGACGACGAGGAGGCTGTTGTGAGTCTTGGCCCAGGTGGCGTAGGCGCCGAGCTTGTTCTTCAGCCAGGTGTCACCGGTGGACACCGAGCAGTCGTGCATGTCGCTGCACAGGTTTGGGACGACGAAGGAGACCTGGGGGAGCGTCGAGTAGTCCGTCGGGAACTGTGCGAACGTCTTGGCGCTGGACGTGGGGACGTTGCTGAAGCCGAACCAGGGGTTGTGCTTGCGGGCGTAGTCGCCGCTGCTGCAGGTCGTCGAACCCTGGCTGGGCAGCGTCTCGTTGTAGCTGGCCCAGGTCTTGCCCTTGGCGATCAGCTCGGAGGCGAGGTTCGGTGCGGAGGAGAAGCCGGGCGTGTAACAGCTGTCGTCAGTGATCCCCTGCGTGGAGCCGGAGAACAGGGCGAAGTAGTTCGGCTGGCTCGGGTGCGTCTCGGCGTACGACTGGGAGAGGTTGGCCCCGCCCGTCTTCAGCGAGTTGATGTAGGGAGCGCTGGAGGAGCCGATCACCTGGCTGTACGCGTGGTTCTCGAAGACCACGACCACGACGTGGTCCGGGGTCGGGACGGCCGCCGCGGCGTGCGCGGGGGCCGAGCCGGCGAAGCCGGTCCAGATCCCGGCCGCTGCTGCGGTGAACGCGAGAGCGGCTGCCACGACGGCACGACTGCGGCGGTACACGTTTCTGCCGGGCACTGCAGACCTCCGGTGAGGGGATGACGACGGTGGCGGTGCGGTCAGAGCATGCACACGCCAACAGTCCGCAGGCCCCCGTCCCTCAACCGCCAGGGTGAAGATCAGGTGAACGGCTGCCGTTCGCGCCCGCTGCCGTCAGACCCGTGCACCGTTCGCGCCCGCCCCGATCGGGCTCGCGTGCCGTCCGCACCCGCTCTCGTCTGGCTCGCGTACTGCCCGCACGCTGTCTTCCGGGCCTCATGGCACCCCGCCGCGCCCGCTCTCGTCGGAACTGCGGGCTGGGCCGGTGGTGGTCGAGAAGTTCACGGTCCTGCGGATCGCCCGATTTGAGAAGCAGCAACCTCGCAGCGCCGGCGGCAACCGCGGCCGGCCTCCTCGTGGCCGGGGCCGGCGCCGTGGGCTTACCCCAAGCGCCGTCGGCGCAGCCACGCCTGGTCACGCACCATTGCGGACCACGTCCGCGGTACCGGCACGCCGCCGGTACGGCGGGACGTGCTCCGCTTCCCTCGTAGCGGTGGATGCAGCGAGGCCCGGCGCCTGGGCAGGGACGGCCTCGGCCCCGCCCTGGCGTGCTCGACCATCTACGGCGGGCAGTGACCCGAACAGCGTCCCGAGCCCGTTGACGCGGTTCAGGGGCCCGTTTGCATGGTCATCGGCCGCTGGCGGTCAGTACGGCCGTCATGCCTGCTTGCAGGTCCTTGACGAAGTGGTCGGGAACTTCCAACGACGGGAAATGGCCGCCGGCGTCGGCGGTCGTCCATCGGACGATCCGCTGGTACCGCTGCTGTGCCCAGGGCTGTGGGCACTTCTCGATGTCGCTGGGATAAATGGTGATGGCTGACGGGACGTCGACGCGGAGGTCGGGGTCGAGAGCGTTGACCCCGCCGTGGCTCTCGTAGTAGATGCGGGCTGCCGACGCGCCGGTCCGTGTCAGCCAGTACAGGGTGACGTCGTCAAGGATTCGGTCGATGGAGATCCTCTCGAAGGGGCTGTCGTCGGTGTCCGTCCACTCGGCGAACTTGTCGAGGATCCAGGCGAGGAGTCCGACCGGTGAGTCGACGAGCGAGTAGCCGATGGTTTGCGGTCGGGTCGCCTGTTGCTTCGCGTACGCCGAGCGGTGGTGCCAGAAGTCGCGGGTTTCCTCGGCCCACTGGCGTTCGGTCGGCGTCAGCCCTTCGGTGGTCAGCCCGGGTGGTGCCTGCGCGAGCGTGGTGTGGATGCCGAGGACCTGGGCGGGGAACCTGCCGCCGAGGACGGTGGTGATCACGCCTCCCCAGTCGCCGCCGTGGGCTGCGAACCGTTCGTAGCCGAGCTTCCGCATGAGCTCCACCCATGCGGCCGCGGTCTTTCCGGCCCCCCACCCGGTGGTGACCGGCTTGTCGCTGTAACCAAATCCCGGCAGCGACGGGGCCACGATGTGGAACGCCGGCGCATCGGGGTCCTTCGGGTCAGCCAGTTCATCGACAACGTCGATGAACTCGGCGATGCTGCCCGGCCAGCCGTGGGTGAGGAGCAGCGGTGTGGCATCCGTACGCGGTGATCGGCGGTGAAGGAAGTGGATGCCCAGGCCGTCGATGGTCGTGCGGTACTGGCCGATCGCGTTCAAGCGCTCCTCGAACCACCGCCAGTCGTATCCGGTACGCCAGTAGTGGACGACGTCGACGAGATCGGAGAGCGGTACGCCCTGGTCCCACCGGCGCGGGCCCGGTGCGGCGTGGTGCACCGTCTCGGTCTCCGGCAGTCGCGCTGCGGACAGGCGCGCGCGCAGGTCGTCGAGTTCGGCGTCGGTGGTGCGGGATGTGAATGCGTACACGTCATCGGTGGGGCGAGACATGGGACCTCCTGGTCATCGCGATACCGGCCGCATCCCGATGCGAACCGTCAATGACGGTTCTAGCGCGCTTCTGCGCCTGCGCGCAACCGGCTATGGTGGTTCCATGCGTGCTGAGTTCCCCGACTTCCGCCTCGGATCCGTATTGGCGACCAGCTTCACGGGGACCTTGTCCGAGCGTCATGGCGAGGCTGTGGAGCGCATTCCCACGCCGCGACGGCTCGTCGACTGGCTGGCGATCTACGGCCTCGACGTGCCCTCCTGCGCTCCCGACCAGCTCGACCTCGCTCGGGAATTGAGGGAGTCGATCCACGCGGCCGCGACCGCAGCCGCACTCCAGGACCCGCTGCCCGCATGCGCTGTCCGAATGCTCAATGACCGCAGCAGGCAGGGCCGGGCCACCTCGATGCTGACACCTGAGGGCAAGCGCCGCTGGCAGCTGGCACCAGCCTCCGCCCTGGAGGATGCACTGGGTGTGATCGCCGCCGACGCAATCGCCATCCTCGCAGGTGAACGGGATGGGCGGCTGGCCCTCTGCGCCTCGCCGACCTGCCGGGCCGCCTTCTTCGACACCAGTAGAAGCCGCACCCGCCGATGGTGCGACATGAACACCTGCGGCAACCGCCAGAAGAAGGCGCGTTTCCATGCAAACCAGAGCAGAAGCGCTGTCGCGGCAGAATGATCGCGGCAGTCGGCATGGCCGACTGCCGCGCAGGCATGCGCATATCGGTGCTGCTGGTGCAAGAGATCGGCAGGGCACCTGGGACCGGCCGTCCCAGGTGCGGCTCTGCTCGCCGACTGGTTCCGGACCGCGGGGAGGAGTGCGGGCTCGGCGTGGCTGGACGTTTCCGGAACGGCCCACGACCAACCCGACGCCGGCTGCTGAGAGCTGACCGTCGAAAGATGATGCGGGAGATGGCGGCAGAGTCGTCTCGGTCGGAGGATCTCGGTGGTGACGTCGGTTCGGCCGATCCGCTCGAAGCCGGCGACAGCAACGAGCAGGACGCCGGGACTGTCATCATGTACCCGACACGCACCTACTTTTTCGGAGCCGCAACCGTCATGACTACAAGGCGTCTCGTCACCATTGTCCTGCTCATTGCGTTCGGTTTCGGCGGCTCACTCGTCGTCAGCCCGGTCGCCGTAGCGTCGGCTTCGGCAGGCTGCCAGTACAAGGTCGTGTGGCCGACAGCCGGTGTGTATGAGGAACCGAATCCCTACAGCGCCGTCGTGAAGACGAAGTACGCGGGCGACATCGTAGGCGCGGCCACGTGTGAGGGCGCCTCCTACAACGAGTACGGCTATGTGCTGGTCACCACTGACGCAGCGGCGGATGGGCGCGGGTGGATGCGCGAGGGCGCGGTTGTTGCTCTGTGACCGGCGCAGTGCGGGTCGGGCCCCACAGCGGTGGCTTTGTTCACGGGTAGCGGTTCTGGCTCACTTTCCGTGGATCGCCACGCTGAGTGACGTCCGCCGGGCGGTTGGGCTTTTTGGGAAGCTGCCTGGAAATGCTCCTTCCCCAGGGCGGTGTAGTCGACAGTTCGGCCCCGTGGAAGAAGGAGTGCTCCGGTTGGAGGAGTTACTGGTCCCGTCGATCGCAGACGTGGCTGTGCTGTCGGTCGACGTGAACGAAGAGGCGGTACGCATCGAGGCCCGGAGCACGGTGGCCGGGGTCGATGCCCTGGCTGTGGAGGCTGGTCTCGGCGGATTCACAGCTCCTACCTGCGGTTTCCTGCTGATGCGCTGAGCGGCGGCAGACGGGTCGACCTCTGCCTGTACGTCCGCAGGTTCCTCTGCCTGGCCATCTCGTGCGGGCGCCGAACCGTTGTCGAGCGGATGCCGGGGCTGACTCGTCGATACGGCCGGCGGACCGAGCGCCTGCGGTCGACGCTGGCTGCGGTCGGCCTTGTGCTCGCCGGTCGAGCCGGGGCCCGCATAGCGAGAGTCTTCGGCTTGCCCGTCAGCCGTGGCACGGTGCTGCGGCTGGGTCGAGTCCCGGGTTTCAGGAGGATCGGGACGATGATCCTGGCCACCTTCGTACTGCCGTCGCGGTTGAGACGGAGCGCGCGGCCGATGTTCTGGACGAGGTCGACCTGGGAGCCGCGGGTGTCGGCGAAGCAGTTCGAGTCGACTCCCCGTTCGCCGGTGATGTCGACGCCTTCCCCCAGGACGCGGCAGCTGGCGAGGAAGGTGCGGTGGACCCGGTGGGCCGGCGGCGTCGATGCCGTTGACGAACTGTCGGCGCCTTCGCCAGGTCCTCGTCCGAGGCATCGTTCATGTACAGCTGGGCCGTGGTCTCCGGGAGCTTGTCCGCGAACGCCTCCGCTTCCTCGACCTTCTGGTGGAACGTCATGACCGTACGCAGGTTGTGCGCGGCCGCGTGCTTCAGGAGCGCCGCCTGCAACAAGGCGAGACGCCGCCCGCGCCGCGCCTCCTCCGACTCGCCGAGGACGGGGGAGGGGCCGCGGATCTTCAGGACATCGATCTGGAGCCCGGCGAGGATTTCCCGCTCGATGGCCTCTGACAGGCCGAGCTCGGCGCCGGGGAGCCACAGGCCGTAGATCCCCTCCGGGTCGTCCGACGTCGTCGCGATCACCGCCTCCTGCCCGTCCGCGCCCCCTCTCGGCCGGGGTGCGGCGAGGATGCGCGGGGTCCCGGTGAGGTAGAGCCAGAAGTCCGCCGGGATCCGCTGGTTGTCTTGGATGCCGCCCACGGACGGCCCGGATCCCCCGCGGGTGAGCGCGCCATGTCCCCCACGGCGAGGTCGAACGGGGCCAACTCCTGGCCGTAGAGCCGCTCCCCGCCCGCGAGCGCGGCCTCCGACGGCCCGCGAACCTTCCGCCGGCCCCGTCGGGTCTTTCGGGTCCTCGTGGTCCACGAGGGAAGCGCACGTAGCGAACACGACCACCGGCCCGGCCCGGCCCCACAGCGCGAGCTGGACCGGGTTCGTGGTGGTCCGCACCCCAAGCGCGGCCAGGCCCGCGTCGTTCTCCAGCGAGCACACCGCGGACCGTCGGGGCTCGGTGGCCCACCGCCCGCCACGCCTGGGCGGTCTGTGCGAGCAGGCCCAGGGTCGGGACCGTGACGAGGATCTGCCCGTTCGCGAACGACTCCAGCGTGCACTCAGCGGCCGTGATCGTCTTCCCCGTCCCGGTCGCGGACACGATCGTGCCCCGAGCCCCCGAGGCGGCACCGATGCCCTGGCGGGGAACCCGACCCAGCGGCGGAACGCGGCACGTTGCGTGGCTTGGTGCTCCCTGAGCTGAACCGCTGACATCCCTGTGCCTCCCCGAGGGTCGGACTCCTGCACCATTCACCGGGCCCGGGCGGCGGGGAGCACCGGGCCGAAGTCCGACAGTCGAGGGTCGGGGTCCGGCATGACGTGCTGGCGTCGGCCTGCAGCTTGGAACGAGGCGGGCGTCTGGGATCGGTTGCACCTGGCGCTGCTGGCGAGGTTGCGGAGGCGTAACAATGGGACTGGACGCGGGCGGTGACCGACTCCTCCCACGGGCGGGCCGCTCGGCCGGCCCGAAAGCGAACCCGACCCGGTCGACCGCGCCCGTCCGGGCGGCAACCACCGTGTCGTGGTCGACGGTCCGGGGATCCCGCTCGGGTGTCGCTGACCGGCGGCGACGGCAACGATGCCGGGCTTCCCGGTCGGTGCCCTCGGGGCGGGAGGAGGAGGTCACCGGTGTTACCCGGCCTGTTCCGTGCGTGACGAGCCGCGGGTCAGGGCGACTATCAGGACACCGAGGATGAGGCAGACCACGGCCATCGCCCACAGCAGAACGTGGAAGGCGCTGTCGTAGCCGCCGGCCGGGTCGGATGAGGAGTGGTCGGCCGACAGGGAGGCCAGGAGGGATCCGAAGACGGCGACCGTGATCGCCTCGCTGCCCAAGCGCAGGGTGTTGATGAAGCCGGCGGCCATGCCTGCCTTGGAGGGTTCGACCAGTTCCAGGGCCTGGCCGTCGACCAGCCCGGCCGACAAGCCCATGCCGGCGCCGGTGACGAGCATTGCGGGCGCCATAACGGTGAACGAGGCCTCCGGACCGATCAGCAGCAGACCCAGGTCGCCGACGACGAGGCACAGCAGCGAGGCGCAGACGACCGCCAGAGGCGAGACGCCTCGCGCCACCCACCTCGCGCCCACCATTGGCAGGGCCAGGACCGGGATAGTGAGCAGCAGCATGGTGGCACCTGCGCTTGAGGCGCTGTAGCCGGCGACGGTGGACAGGTAGGAGGGCAGGTAGGTGAGCTGGGTGACGAAGCCGAAGGAGGCGGCAACCGGCACCAGGGTGTAGGCGAGGAAGCGGCGATTACGCAGCAGCGACACGTCGAGCAACGGTGCCTCGGTCCGCTTGGCGAGCGCGGAGAACAGAGTCAGCAGCACCAGCGCGAACATCAGCAGCCCCAGGGTGCCTGGAGAGTCCCAGCCCCACACCGAGCCCTGGACGATGCCATAGGTCAGGGCGGCCATGGCGAGGACGAAGGTCAGTGCGCCGCGTACGTCCAGGCGTCCAGCCCGGGCGGGCAGCTCCTTCGCTCGGCGCGCGATGGCGGGCACACACAGCAGGACGGCGCCGAGCACCATGGCCTGAAGTCCGAAGATCCAGCGCCAGCCCAGCGCGTCGACCGCCCGGCCGGACACCGTCGGCCCCAGGGCTACGCCGACCCCGGCGACCGTGCCGAACAGCGCGAACGCTTTGGCGCGGGCTGGTCCGTCGAAAGCGGAGGACAGGATTGCGCTGCCGCAGGCAAAGATCGCGGCGCCGCCCAGGCCGGCTAGGACGCGGGCGCCGTCGAGCACGTAGATGTTTGGGGCGAGCGCGCACCCCAGCGAGGCGACCGCAAAAACGGTGGCGCCCAGCATGAAGGCGCGGATGCGGCCGATCAGATCGGCGAGCGTCCCCCACACCAGGGTGCAGGAGGCGAAGGCTACGTTGAACGCGTTCACGACCCACTGAAGGGAGGCCGATCCGGCACCGGTGTCGGCGCCGATGTCCGGCAGGGCGACCGCCGTGCCGGAGATGGAGGTGGGGACGACGAAAGCCGCGAGCAGCACGGCGAACAGGGTGAGACCCGTGCCACCCGGTGCTGCCGGCCTTGTCTGGGTCTCCGCGGCGGAGGAGTGTGCGGACGGCACGGGATCGGTGGTCGATGAGGCCACGAAAAGCTCCGGATTCGTTGAGCGGACGATTTTTCGAGGTGCCGGGGCGGTGAGTGCTCGCACGGAACAGCCACCACCTTAGGTACGGCTTGTGTCGTACCTAAGGTGGCACGAGGCCGAGGTAGGGCGCAAGTAGTACCTTTGTAGGGCTGCGTCGACGCAGCAGCACACCCTGTGAGGAGCAGCGGCATGCCAGACAACGAGGGGCACCCCACCAGCGGGGAGATGGACCTGCTCACCGTGCTCAAGGCCCTCTCGGACCCCTTGCGCTACCGCGTGATCGCCACCCTGGTACGCCAGTCCGAGGACACCGAACGGACCTGCACGTCCTTCGGCCTGCCAGTATCGAAGTCCACCCGGACCCATCACTTCCGCATCCTGCGGGAGGCTGGCCTGATCCGGCAGGTCGACCGGGGCAACAGCCGCAGCGCGCAACTGCGCCGACAAGACATCGAGGACCGCTTCCCCGGCCTGCTGAGACTCATAGCGGACAACTCGGCACTGCCGGACTCGACGGACCCGCTCCCGCAGAAGTCCCTCCGCGCCTGACCCGGCCCGCGCGACGGCTCCGAGCGCGCGTGAACCTTCATCGCGCAGAATTCGTTGGAAGCTGTTGTCGTATTGATCACGAGGCCTGCCGATCGAGCGGGAGCCCCAAGCAGCTCGTAGGCGCCAGCGAGGTCAATCCGTAGGACCTGAACCTTCGTCGTGGACCGGACCGGGCTCAGTCCCACCACAGGACGACGGTGAGGGACCGTTCAGCAGCCCGCTGGCAGGAGGGGTACGGAGTGCCCTCGAAGTGGCGGGCGAGGGTCGCCAGTGATATTCATTCCCGGGGCAGCTGCCGCTCCTTCGCCGTCCGCCGGCAGCGCCGAGGTGGCGGCCTCCCAGCCGACCGCAGCGATCTCCGCTACAGCGTCGGCGCCAAGGGCTCTGGGCGGAGGGCCGAAGGCGCCCACGGCGTCGTCGTGGGTGAGGTAGGAGACATCGACCAGCGCATCGTTCGAGTGCCGCAACTTCCGTCGGCCCGACCCCGGCCAGCTGGCAGAGCCACCGGAGAAAATGTTCGTGGATGACGGTGACATCCTCACCGCGGCAGGGAGCGCAGCTGCGCTCGATCTCGGGCTGCATGTGGTCCGCCGCGACTACGGTGCGGAGGTCGCCAACTCTGTGAGCCGGCGGCTGGTCTTCGCGGCGCACCGGGACGGTGGGCAGCGGCAGTTCGTGGAGCGTCCCATGCCCGACCTGCCGGACGAGTCCTTGGCGCCTGTCCTGGCCTGGGCTCAGGAACGGCTGGACTCACCGCTCACCGTGTCCGGCCTTGCAGCGCGTGCGGCGGTCAGTCCGGCGACGCTGCATCGCCGCTTCCAGGCGCAACTGGGCACGACGCCGCTGGCGTGGCTGACGGGGGAGCGGCTTGCTCTGGCGTGTCGGTTGATCGAGCGAGGCGAGCCCCGGTTCGATGTAATTGCGCGGCGCAGTGGGCTTGGCACCGCTGCCAATCTGCGCAAGCTGATGCGCCGCGAGACCGGTATCACACCGTCTGCGTACAAGCGTCGGTTCGCGCCGGAGGCGTACTGACGGCGGCCATCCCCTGCCGACGAACCACGTGTGCTTCATCGTCTGCTGTCGTCAGGGGCGAGCAGACTTGTCAGCTCCGAGATCGCCTCGGGAGAGGGCTTCAAGTAGCGGTAGCGGCGGACCTTCTCCGGCTTCTTGTGCAGGGACTTCGCCATCAGCATCAGTAGGGAGGCATCCTGCTCGCCGAGGTGGGTGAGGGCGGAGTCGCGGTACTCGTGCAGGTCCCAGCCGGTCCCCGGGCCGCGCACGGCGGTGTGCTCATCCAGCAGAGCCCGGGCCTGGCCATAGGAGAGACGGGCTAGAACTCCAGCCGTAGATCGTGATCTTCACGTCCCGGACTTGCAGCAGAGACGGTTCAAGGTCCCGGCGATCTGTGCGTGCCCAGCTCATGGCGTCAGGATGGGCGAGCGAGGTACGCCGTTTTGGCGTCGGACGAGAAACCGCACGCTCTGTAAAACGCGTGTGTAGCAGGTTTGCGCGAGCCTGTCAGCAGCATCGCTTTGTAGCAGCCCGCATCCCATGCGGCTCGGAGTGTGTCGATCATGATCTGCTTGCCCAGACCTGTGCCCCGCAGAGTCTCTTCAACGACGACGTTCTCAATGACCGCGTACGGCGACGCGGATCGGGTGAGGTTCGGGATGATGTTCAGGTACGTCGTGGCGACGACGATCCCCTCGGCTTCAAGCACGAACAGGTGCAGGCTGGGCGAAGCCAGAATCTGTGCGTAAGCCGCTGCGTCAGACCCGTCCTGCAAAACCGGATCCTCCGGCTGCAGTTGCCGGTAGAGGCGTAGAACGGCTTCGAAGTCGCCGGGCCCGGCCTCGCGGAAGAGAATCATGGCCGCAGGTTAGCGCTTCGGCCGTCGATCGTGATCACGGCGGTGCGAACATGGGGGCGGCCACCGTCGATCATCGGTGTGTGAAGACAAGCGATCATGCGGTGGCCGCAGGTCACAGGCAGACCCTGCCCGCTGGCAGGAGGCATTCGAGGGCCTCATGGACCGGATCGCGGGGCCGGTTCGCAGGGGTCGCCCCCGCCGCCGGATACGGTGGTTGTTGGTGCCCGCACTGCTTGCGGACCTGTCCCGCAAGAACTGCTGGACCATTGCCGAGGGGGCCGGAGAAGCGACCCCGGACGGTATGCAGCACCTGCTGAACCGCGCCAAGTGGGACGCCGGCGCCGTCCGCGACGACCTGCGCGAGTACGTGACCGAGCACCTGCACGACGACCAGGCGGTGCTCGTGGTCGACGAGACAGGCGACGTCAGGAAGGGCACACGCACCGTCGGCGTCCAACACCAGTACACCGGCACCGCAGGGCGGATCGAGCACTCCCAAGTCGCCGTCTACCTGATCCACGCAGGTCAGCGCGGGCATGCTGCGGTAGACCGTGAGCTGTACGTCCGCGCTCGTGGACCGACCACCCGACCGCTGCCGCGAGGCCGGACTCGAGCCGGACACCGCGTTCGCCACCAAGCCGGAACTGGCCGCCCGCATGATCGCCCGGTTCCTGGACGCCGGCCGACACGCCCCGTGGGTGGCCGACGACGAGGTATACGGCGGCAACCCGAAACTGTGCGCCACCCTGGAGGAACACGGCACCGGCTCCGTCCTCGTGGTGGCCTGCAACCACGAAGGCGCCACCGACGCAGGAAGCTGCAGACGCTCTGGCCAAGAAGCTTCCCGAGCGAGCCTCGCAGAAGCTCTCTGCCGGGGCTGGAGCCAAGGGGTAATACTGCCGTGGCTGTGGACTCGCCGGCCGCCGCCATCGGGGATGCGGCCGGCCATCTTGACGTCGATGTGCACCATGTGACCCGGACGGTGGGCGAGAATCTGCCGCGCTGTCCGGTTGAGTTCCCCGTCCGGATCGGTGAACCGACAACGACTCACTCCGAGCTGTTCCAGATGTCGCCTGATGGTCCGGCGGCTGAGCCGCATGCCCTGGGCTGAGAGCTCGAAGGCGATGCGCGTTGCGGGCCACTCGTGCGCCCGGCGGAGCCGCTCCTTGCGTTCCATAACCCCGCCTGGCGTGGTTGTCGGCTGGTGCCGAGGCGCGGAGGACCGTTCACGCAGGCCAAGTTCACCGTAGCGGCGAAACCGGCTCACCCACTTCGACGCGCATGCTCTTGAAGTCCCCATCGCCGCAGCCACGTGGGCGATCGGGCGCATCTGACAGCGTTCGACGAGGTGGCGTCGGCCTTCGACTGCAAGCGGGGCGTTGCGGTGAAGCGATTGTCTCTTCACAGTCATCGGGTGTGCCGTGTGGGTGCGGAAGCGGCAGGGAGGCGAACCGCTACCAGCGGCAGGAAGCGGCCAACGAGGGGCCCCATGCACAGTGCGATCAGTACAGTGCCGATCCCGACGGTCCCACCCAGGAGCCAGCCGGCGCAGGCAACAGCGACTTCGATGCCGGTGCGCACCAGGGCAATGGGCTGGTGGGTGAGCCGAACGAGTCCGGTCATGATGCCGTCGCGTGGTCCCGACCCGAATTGTGCGCCGAGGTAGAGGGCGTCAAAGAATGCCAGGGAGACAAGGCCGACGGCGAGATATCCGATCTCGGCGAGTGTGCCCTGTGGGTCAGGGAGCACAGTGGCGGTGGCATCTGCGGCGAAGCCCACGATCGCGACGTTGAGGAGCGTGCCAAGCCCCGGCAGTTCTCGCAGGGGGATCCATGCGATAAGCACAAGCAGCGAGATCAGGTTCGTCGCCCAACCGAACGAGATTCCGAGGGACTCGGCTGTGCCCTCTGTGAGCACGTTCCAGCTGGCCGCGCCAAGCCCGGACCGGACGAGCACCATGACGGCAGCCCCGTAGCCAACCAAGCCGAACAGGAGCTGGGGTACCCGACGTGCTTTTCGGGCCGCCCTGACCTGGGCGTATGCGTTCATGCGAGGTATCACGGGCGGGCCGTTACGACCCGGGACGGAGGTGCGCGTAGTGAAAGCGGAAGGTGCCATAGGGCGAGTCTCGCGGCGATCTGGTCTCGGATTCCATAGCCAGATTGGCTACGCTGGTTCGGTGAAAATCAGCTCACATGCGGTGGCGGGAATGTTGGGGACCTGGCAGGAGGGGCCGGGGCCGGCGCATCGACGTCTCTCCGACAGGCTGCGTCTGCTCATCCTGGACGGACGCCTCTCCCTTGGTGCGGCCCTGCCGAGCGAGCGTGACCTGGCTGCCGCGCTCGGCACCAGCAGGACCACCGTCGGTGCCGCGTTCCGCACGCTGGTCGAGCATGGATACCTCGCCACACGGGCACGCACAAGGGCGACGGTACGGCTGCCCGATGACACCCCGCCCGCGCACCCGGTCGGCACGGACGCAGAGACCATCGATCTGTCCTTCGCCGTGCCGGCTGCGCCCGTAGAAATCCTCCACGCCGCGTTCGCGACGGCTCTCGAACAGCTGCCACGGCATTTTGAGCGGCACGGCTACGACCGGTACGGCACCACTGAGCTGCGCGAAGCAGTCGCTCATTGGTATCAGCGGCGAGGACTGCCCACCCGGCCCGATCAGATCCTGATCACCAACGGCGCGCAACACGCTCTGGCACTTCTGACGCGCGTACTTGTGGCACCACGCGACAAAGTCCTCATCGACCATCCGACCTACCCGCACGCGATCACGATGTTCACTCAAGCGCGCGCCCGTCTTCTGCCCATCGCTGTGACGTCTTTCGGTTGGGACACGGAGCAACTCCAAGCAGCAGGGAAAGCCGCGAACCTGGCCTACCTGATACCCGACTTTCACAACCCGACCGGGATGTGCATGCCCACGAGCGTGCGCCAACAACTCAGGCTCGCGTGTCCCACTGTCGTCGATGAGACGATGACCGATCTGGCTTTGGACGTTCCGAGCCCCGAACCCCTCGCACTGCACATGCCGACGGCCATCAGCATCGGCTCTGTGTCGAAAAGCATTTGGGGCGGCCTGCGCACAGGCTGGATTCGCGCGCTGCCCACTCTTCTGGCACGTGTCGAACAAGTCCGTCCCACCACAGATCTCGGCACCCCCGTCGTCGAACAGCTCGCGACTGCAGCCCTGCTGAATGGGCACCAGACCCAGCGTCCGGACACGCTCCAGCAACTCAGATCGCAACGCGACGCTCTGAGGCAGGCACTCACCGAACACCTGCCGGACGTCCACGCCTCGCAGCCGACCGGAGGCGTGACGCTATGGGCTACCTTCCCAGGGCCCGTCAGCTCGCGGCTGGCAGCAACGGCTCCTGACCACGGAGTGACCATCGCGGCCGGCCCACGGTTCGGGGTCGGAGGTGCGTTCGAACGCAACATCCGACTGCCGTACACGCTCCCTTCGAGTCAACTGATCCAGGCAATCCGCAGACTCGCGCAGGCAACACAGGCACTCGCACAAGGCGAGACCGGAACTCACTCCCCTCCACCCATCGCCTGAGCGTCAACAACGTCATGACCCGCAACAGCTAGGACTGGACAGCCGGCCCCGGCGGCACGAGACCTCGGCCCTCTGAAGAGGGCCGAGGTCCGGTCGCGGCACTGGGGAGCGAGCCCGTCTTCAGGTTGAGTGTCGTCGTCGGGTACACCGGAAGATTGGTGGTGAGCCAGCCGAAGTCCAGCCTGGGGGCGCCCGCCACCAGGTACATCTCGTACAGCAGCACCCATTACGGCCTTTGTGCATGTGGTGCGGGGACGGGCCGGTGATCAACGGCTTCAGCAATCTCGAGCAGGATCTTCGCCAGGTCCTGCGGGGCGTCTCGCATGAGGTTGTGGCCGCCGGACAGTGCGTAGGTGGTCCACGCGGGATCGTCCCGCAGCCGCTGGTAGACGGGGGCGAATGGGGACGGGCCGTCCCATTGGGCGGCGTACACAAAGTCTCTGCGGCGGATGTGCGCCGGGCCGCCGGTGAGCCGGATCGGTTGGAACAGCGAGGCGAGCGGGTGGGGCGTGGCCCGCGGATCGAAGAACGGCAGCGGCCGTACCGCGTAGCCGCTGTCCACCACGTCCGTGTACCACCGCCGCTCCTGATCGGTGACCAGGGACCAGCAGGAGTCGCCGTGGCTTGGCACCATGGCGTCCACGTACACGAGAGCATCCACCCGCTCGGGGGCACGGTCGGCGGCCCCGGTGATCACCATCCCTCCATAGCTGTGGCCGACCAGCACCGCGTGATGAAGGTTTTCGGCCTCCAGTACCCCGGTCACATCTTGGATATGGGTGTCGAGGTTCACTCCGCCGTGCAACAGGTGGCTGCGCTCGCTGAGCCCGGTCAGGGTCAGTGGGTGGACGACATGCCCGTGAGCGCGCAGCTGCCCGGTGAGCTCTTCGAAGCACCACCCGCCGTGGCACATTCCCGGGATGAGCACGAAGTTCGTCATGATTCCGCTCCTGTGTCCTTGTCTCTGTCGAGTTCGCGTTCTGGTTCGCTTCGCACCTGGCCGTGAGAAGGCTGAACATGATGCCCGGCGACTGCGGTCACGGCTGCCGCGGCGCACAGGATCGCGGTCCATGCCAGGGTGGCCGCGGTCGAGGTGTGATCGGCGACTACACCGGCGATCAACGGCCCAGCGGTCTGTCCGGCCGCGAACACCGTGGTGAAGGCCGCCAGGGTGGGCGCCCAGTCAGCGGGCGGAACGGTGGTCTTGATGAGGGCGGTGACCGCTGCGGGGACGCTCATGAACGTCGCGCCGTAGACGAGCGCGGAGGCGAGGATGACCAGGGGAGCGGGTGCTGCCAGCGCCAGCGCCGCCCCACCGCTCAGCACAGTGAGCAGAGTCGCCAGAGCCCGGGTGCCGGGCCACCGTTCGATCGGGCGGCTCCACAGCACGGGCGCCGCCACAGTGGCCACGCCCAGGGCGGTCCAGGTGAGCACGACCTGTCCGAGCGGAGCATGCCGCTCGGCGAGGTAGGCGGACAGGAACGTGATGTAGCTGATGTAGCCGGCGGCGAACAGCAGGTAGGCCGAAGCGGCCTCCCGGAGGGGGCGCATCCGCGCTCGTCCGGCCGTTGAGGTGTGCGGGATCTCGTCGGTCCTGGCAGCGGCCCAGCTGCCCGCCGTGGCCAGCGCTGTGGCGGCGGCCAGACCGGCCCAGGCGAGGCGCCAGTGTTCGCCCAGCAACGGGACGGTCACACCGCTGATCACCACGCCCAGCCCGGTGCCGGCGAAGTAGACAGTGACAGGCAGGCCCGAGCCGACCCGGGCAGCAACCCGTGAGGCGATCACACCGCCGGCGACGAACACCACCGCCCCGGCCACTCCGGCCGCGGTCCGCCAGACCAGCAGTGCCAGGTAGCCCTCGCTCACGGCGGTGGCAGCCAGCGACACGGCCACGATCGCCATCCCCGCACGGAAGGCGGCGGTGGCGCCCCAGCGGTGAAGGACCGCCGGGCTCACGAGTGCGCCGAGAAGATAACCCAGCCCGTTGGCGGCGCTCATTGCCCCGGCCTCCGCCAAGGTCCAGCGCTGGTCCTCCTTCAGTGCCGGGAGGATCAGCCCGTAGGCGAAGCGCGCCACACCGAGCGCGGAGGCGGTGCCGAGCGCCAGCCGGGCTGCCCACCAAGCAGCTCCGCGCACCGTCTCTCGCCCCGTCTGCGTCATTGGCCCCACCCCGGGGCGCAGACGCCGCCGTGCGGCGGGACAAGAACGTCCGGCATGACCACCCCTGAGATCGAACCGATCGGTACGAACTCGATATTAGCAGCAGACCGAACCGACCGGTACCATCTATGCATGGCAGTTCCCAAGGGCTCCACGATTGACCCCGAGCGCACCCGCGCCACCATCCTGGAAGCAGCTACCCGGATGCTGTACGAGCGCGGGCTCGACGGCATCGGCGTTGCCGAGCTGTGCGCCGGCATCGGGGTGTCCAAGGAGACGCTCTACCGGCATTTCGGCACCAAAGAGGGCCTCGTGGAGAGCGTGCTGCACGCGCGCAGCGAGCGGGTGACGAACTGGTTGACCCAAGCCGTCACGACCGCCGGTGACGACCCAGCCGATCAGCTCACCGCCGTGTTCGACGTCCTCCAGCAGTGGTACTACGAGCCTGGCTTCCGCGGCTGCGCCATGCTAAACGCTGCCGCACAGCATCACGTCGAGCCCGTACGCGCCCTCGCCGCAGGCCACTTGGGCGGCTACCTCGACATCTTCACCCACATCGCCGGCCGGGCCGGAGCCGCTTATCCGCGCCTCCTGGGGCGGCAGCTGCTCATGCTGGTTGAAGGCGCTACCGTCGTCGCCGCATATCACGACCGGGCCGACGCCGGCGAGCACGCACGCCGTGCCGCGCTCATCCTCCTCTCCGCCGCCTCCAGGGATCAGGGGCCGTAAGACCCGCTGACAAGAGTGTCTGATGGTGTGCCTGTCGGCTTGGGTGCTCGTTGGTGTGTGGGGGCGAGGGAGCTGTTCAGCAGACTCGTCGCCCTCTGAGCCAGCCGGTCGATGTCGTCGATCGCCCCCGCCGGCACCACCACATCCGCATGCATCACTGCTTTCGACCTCGGCGAGGAGCTCGGTGCCGAACACGCGCCGGAGGCCCGCGTCCGCGAGCCCGACGCGTACACCGCCGGCCGCGTGCCGGGAGCACCCCGCTCTCAGCCCTCGGCGCCGTACTCGGCGAGCTGCCAGGTGATCGGCCGGGATACGTGATCTGCGCAGCGGCAACCGCAGCGTCCGGGCCGCAGGACACCTCGTGGCTCTCGGCGTGGACGCCGTTTCCGTCGCGGGTGGCACCGCGGCCTGGGCCCGCGCCGGGCGCCCGCTCGTGCGCGGTACCGCCGTTCCCGCCGCCTGAACCCCACGCCCGGGGCCGGATCCGCTACCGCGGCGGCCAGCCAGCCCGCACCCCAGTCCTCGCGCCCGCTTCCGGGCGTGCGTTCCTGTTGAAGGGACCGACGCGTTCTTCGGCCAGATCTGGGGCGCGGGGCGGGCCGCAACGCCCCGCACTTGGCCTGGCGCGGATTCGAGGCCGCTGCCGAACACCGCCACGACCCGGGCGCCGAAGCGGTCCTCCCAGCTCCGCAAGCTGTGGCTGCTGGGCAACCACCGCCCCGAGGTCGCCACCGGCGGACAGGCCTTCTGGCGCCCCATCATCCGCCTCATCCCCTTCGGGCGCACCGTCCCGAACGAGCTGAAGACCGACAACCTTGCCACCGAGCTCGTCCAGACCGAGGGCCCCGGCCTCCCGCAGTGGCTGATCGACGGCGCCCCCGCTACCTCGGCGCCCGCGACCCCCTGACCGGCCCCGCCTCGTGCGCGCGGCGACCGCCGCGTACGAGACGACCGAGGACCACATTGGCCGCTTCCTCACTGAACGCTGCCCCCGTGCACCGCGGCCGCCCCAACCCGGACCTGCGCGTCGAGCAGAAGCTCCTCTACGCACGACCGTGCCGAGCGGCGGCGCCGACTCCTGTCGGCTCGGCTGGTCGTGTACTTCGTCCTGGCCCTGTGTCTGCTCGCCCGGGAGCCGTACGAGGAGGTGCTGCGGGTGCTGACCGGCGGCATCCCCGGCAGCCGGGCCCTCGCGCGGGTGCTGCGAGTACCCCAGTGGCAGGCGGAACGGCGGCTGGGTGTGGATCCCGACCGTGAGGCCGCATGGTGCGCCGAGTACGACTTCAACATGGCCACCGGCGCCTGTCGGCCCGCTCCCTCACGTGGACGACGCGTGGGACGACATGCGCCCTCTCGTCGACGCGTTCGTGACGGCCCGCGCCTGGACGCAGGTGCAGTCCCGCCTGGAGGCGCTAAGCGAACCGTTCGCCGCCGCGTGCGAGGGCTGGGCAGGCCGCGCGAGCACCTACACCGACTTCGCCACGCATCTGCGTGCATGGGGCGCCGTGACTACTGCGGCTGCGCGCCGCGGTCGGGGGCTGGTGGGCCTGCCCCAGCCGCGAGACAGGCGCCATCGGTGACCCGGTTCCGCGATCAAGCCAAGCGATTACATCGCGTCAAAATTGGGTGACTGAGTGCCATGAAGGCGTGCGCGTCGGTAGACAGGGTGCCGAAGGATCGGGTGGATGCGGGGGAGGGCTGCGGCCATGATGCTGACGATCAACGTGGGGGTCCTGCTCGCCGTGATCGTCCTGCTGCGGCTGCGCCGCCGTACCGAGGCCCGCAGCCGCAACGACGAGAAGCTGACCGTCGTCATCGTGCTCGCCCCGGGTGTGGTGATCGCTCCGACCCCGGTAGGCGAGGGCATCCTCAATGCCCTCGGTCAGCTGGCCTCCGGCATCACCGATTCCGCCCACTGACCCCGGAGCCCACCCGATGCCCACCCGTCGCCCGAGACGTCGCCGCCCCCCGACGCGGCGCCCCGCACGCCGTACCACCCCGCGCCGCCACTATGCCCGCTCCCGTAGGCAACGGCAGCGAGACCGCCAGGTCCTCCTTCTGGGCGCCGGCATCCTGGGCATCGCCATGGTGTGGCTCGCCGTCGCCTGGCTCGTCACCCACCTGTGGGCCATGGCCATGCTCGCCGCCGTCGCGGTTGTGGCCGCGACCTGGTTCGTCAACCAGCGCCGCCAGAGACAAGCCTGGAGCCGGGTGCAGCAGCAGGCGCTGCGCTACGCACTTCCCCAACTCGACGCGCTGGGCCACCGCGACTTCGAGTACGCAATCCGGGACCTGATGCGCCGCGACGGATGCACCGACGCCCGCCAGGTCGGAGGATCCGGCGACAACGGCGCCGACGTCCTGGCCACCGACCCCCACGGCCGCGTCTGGGTCATCCAGTGCAAGCACCGCCGCGCCGGCGACCGGGGCTCCGCCGTCGGCACCCCCGACCTTCAGCGGGTCAACGGCACGGCCCGCCAGCTCTACGGCGCCGACATCGTCCTCGTGGTCACGAACGGGCGATTCTCCGGTCGCTGCGCACCGCTCGCCGAGAAGCTGCACATGCACCTGGCCGACCGGCGCATGCTCGCCGCCTGGGCCGCTGGGAGCCGGCCGTTGTGGGGAGCTCCTGCCGAGAGTCCCGGGGCCCCGGGCAGGAAACTGACGAAGCGAACGTCCGACTCCGGCCCCCATACGTGTTGGGCCCGCCGGCCGACGCGGGGTGTTCCGCCGCAGGACCCCGTTCCTCTCCGGGGTTGCCCGGTTTTTCCCTGGTGAAGCGGGGTATTCCACGCAATCCCCCCGGTCGCATCGCTCTTCGCCCTAACCTGACTACAGGGCGTATCCCTCTGCGCCTGTCCATTTCGGGAGGGCCCCATGCCAGCAGCGCCAATCGAGCAGCCGACCCCGCCGTCGTATCCACCGAAGACGCCTCCGCCGCCGAAGAAGCCGGTCTCCCCGCCTCGCCCCGAGACTGCAGACGGCGGCTCGGGCGGGCTTGTCAGGTCGGCGCGGTGCGGGGTGGTGATGCGGGGTCGGCGTGGCGCGAACTGGGTGTACACGGCGAACCGGTGGGCGCCCGACAAGGCCAAGGAAGCGGTCCTCACACAGCTTGCGGCGTGGGATTTTCGGCCCGGTCAGAGCGTGTTGGACGCGGTTGAGGCGGTCACGGTGCTCCTCGTCGAGACCACGGTCGCGGACCAGGGTCATCGGGTGTCCGTGCATCTGTCCGACCAGGACGGGCAGGCCTGCATCCTTGCCCTGTCCCATCATCCTGGTCTCGCCGACTTGGACGATGATGCCGGCTCGGAGGTGCTGCACCAGGTGACGGCGCACCGCCCCGTCACCGAGTGCGGGATGGACACGGGCCCGGACGGCCGACGCGTCTGGGCCGTCGTGGATCTCTGACCCAGCCGGCCCGCGCCGACTGGAAACCCAGGATCGGTAGGCCCACGTCTTGGCATGACCTCCGGTGCGGGCACCGGCGAACCATGCTCAGTGTTTGTTCCCCTGAGGAACCCAGGGGCCGACCTATGAGGAACCCAGGGGCCGACCGGCTGTGCAAGCCGGCTTCCCGGTGAGTTCTGCATCCCGGGGCACGGGTGGGGACTTGTGTGGCCCCTTGTCACGTGTTCCTGTCGCGGTCCGGCCGGACCCTGAGGGTCCGGCCGGAGGGGTGGATCAGATGTCGATGACCTGGTAGGCGATGGTGTAGACGCCACCGGAGCCCTCCAGCACCCGGTACTGCGTCTCCGCGCCGAACTCGTTGCCCGTGATGGTCACCGAGCCGAGCCGGTCGTCGCTGCTGGTGCTGTCGTAGTCCCACAGCGAGAGTGTGCGGGACTCGGTCTTCCCCAGGACCAGCAAGGCGTTGCCGTTGCTCTCGTCGAGAGTGCGGCGGTAGCCGGTGCCCATGGTCTGGTACGACGCCTTGGCTGGCCAGAGCTTCACGGCCTTGCCGCCGTTCGCCGCGATGTTGAGGTAGGCCTCGTCGTGGTCGCCCTCGCTCTCATCGCCGCAGTACAGGTCGACGAGTCGGATCTGGACGTAGTCGACCGGATCGGCCTGCGCGGCGCCCGCGGCGCCCACCAGCGAGGTGAGGCCCAGCGCGCCTGCGAGGGCGACGGCGGTCAGTCGTCGGATGGTCATGTTGTCCCCCTGATCTCAGAATTTCTGCCGGTCCCCCGACCGGCTCGAGGAACAGACTGCCGAAGCCGCTGCCCGCCGTTCTACGCGCGTTCCGCTGAGCGGAACCCGCGCGCGAAGGCAATCAGTTGCCCGACGGGCTCATCGGTGACGGCACGTCAGTAGTGCAGGACCGGAGGCAGGCAGGGCGAGGGGGTGCCTGCACGGGCGAGGGCCGCTGTGACGGCCGCGGCCGCCAGCGCCGCCTCATGGGCCGCCCGCTGCAGCCCCTGCGCGGATGACGTCATGACGGCGATCGCGGCAATGGTCCGGTCATCACGCCCCCGCACCGGAAGCGCCGCGCAGCACACCCCGTCCATCACCTCCGCGCACTCCAGCACCGCCCCCGCCAGCCGACCGCCGGGCCCGGCCCCGCCCCGACCGCTGAGTACCTGGCCGGCCGCCGTGTCCAACAGGAAGCTCATCCCGTTTCGCACCGGCACCAGCGGCTCCACCTCGCCCGGCACGGATGCCACAGTCAGGGCCCGGCCATCGTGCAGGACGGTCAGCAGCGCACTCGCCCCGGTGACCGCCCGCAGCCGGTGCAGCGGGTGGCGAGCCGCCACTCGTAAGCCGGGATGCGGCTCCCAGACCTGCCCGAGGCGGTAGAGCTGCGAGCCGACACGGTACTGGCTGCCCCGCCGCTCCACGGCGCCCACCAGAAGCAGCTGCTCCAACAGCCGGTGCGCGCTCCCCTTCGGGAGGGAGCAGACCGCGGCGATCTCAGTGAGTCCCGCCTCCCCGCCACACCTGCGCAATGCGTCCAGGAGCGCGAACGCCCCCTCGATCACGCCCCGTCCGCGGTTTGTACCCCGCTCCCGCTCCCCGCCCGCGTCTCGCGACATCGCTCCCCCTGTCAGTCACCACGCCGTGCCCCTGCGCACGGCCGCCGAGAGAGAATGCCTGAGCTGCGTGGCAGGGGCGCACCCCGCCACGCGCGAACGTGACCCACAGCACACCGGCCGCAGCTACTCGTGGGACAAGGGGAGCGTGGGGGGCTCGAGAGCTTGGTGAGGCTGGTCGGCGGCGCGGCTCCACGGCCCGGTCGGGATCCGGCCAGGGTGGTGGGGCACGGTGCCGGCATGGCCGTGTAGGTGTTGGCTGACGATCGATGTGGGAGAGCTGCTTGCTGTCCCTCTTCGACTGCGTCGTTCCGAAACCCGCAGCCGCGGCGAGAAGCTGTCGTCAGCATTGTGCTCGCCGTGGACGTGGTCATCGCCCGACACCGGTGGGCGAGAGCATCTCCGACTTCAGAGGGGCGCGCCCGACTGATGATCAGGGTCGGCGGCCGGTAGAACCCCGCCCTCGCTCTCGTGCGGGGCCGTTTCCCCGAGGTGACGCCCTCGCCGTCCGCATCCGTTCTGGCCGAGGAACGATGGCCCGTGCCCTACCACCGCACGTACTGGTGGGATTCGCTGCTACCGAACCGCAAGCGACTGCTGACACGCGTCGCCCCGGGCCGGGGCTCGGGATGCGGCGGCCCGTGCGCGGCGCGAGGATCGAGATGCGGCCGGCGTCCGCTGGGCGATGTGTCCGGCGCGCGGCCCGTTGCCGTCTCTGCCCGCAGGGGGGCTGGAGGTGTGTGCGTATGCCGCGGCCGCTGTGGTCGGGAGCGATCAGCTTTGGGCTGGTCACGATCCCCACGAAGATCATCAGTGCGACGGAGGATCACTCGATCCACTTCCGGCGGGTGCACCTGGAGGACATGGGCCGGGTCCGTACGCGCAAGGTCTGCGAGCTCGATGAGAAGGAGCTGTCGCAGGAGGAGATCGGCAAGGGCTACGAGGTTTCCGGAGATGCCGCTGCCCACCGCGAAGGCGATCGAGATCGTCGCGTTCGTCGACGCCGACACCATCGACCCGGTACGGATCGGCGACAGCTAATACCTCGGCGCGGACGGCCAGGTCGCGGCCAAGCCCTACACCCTCCTGCGCAAGGCCCTGGAGCGCTCCGACAAGGCGGCCATTGCGAAGTTCGCGTGGCACGGTCGCGAGCGGCTGGGATTGCTGCAGGTGAGGGAGGGTGTGATCGTGCTGCATGCGATGCACTGGCCCGACGAGGTCCGCAGCCCCGCATCCCTCGCGCCGAGACGGGTGGAGGTGGACGAGGCGGAGATCGAGCAGGCCGTCCAGCTTGCCGAGTCCATGGCCACCGACGGCATCGCCCAGTTCAGGGACCGCTACCACGATGCTCTGGAAGAGCTGATCGAGGCGAAGTCCGAGGGCAAGGAGCGGCCCGAGCCGGCCGAAGCTGGCGGGGCGGGGGAGTCCGGCAAGGTCATGGACCTGATGGCCGCCCTGAACGCCTCCGTGGCAGCAGCGCGGGAAGGCCGCCGCGAGAGCGGCGAGGACGCCACCGTGCACGACATCCGGCCCCGCAAGAAGAGCCCCGCGAAGAAGACGGCTGCCAAGAAGACCGCGACGAAGGAGACCACGGCCTCGAAGCCCACGAAGAAGCGCTCCGCGTCCTGAACGACCACCGGCGGGCGGCAGAGCCGGGGCCCAGAAGGCCCTGCCGCCCGCCGGTACGGTGCGGGGCTGGCGGCAGGGCAGTGCCGGCTGAGCTTTCTGTCATCTGTTTGCAGGCGGGAGAGCGCATACAGAACAAGGCCCCCTACGCAGTAGTTGCCTGCGCCGGCGCGGGTGGTCAGCCGGCTGGTGCTGTGACCAGGTGGTCCGCGAGGCCTGCCTTGTCCGGCCGGTAGTAGTCCTTGATGGCCTCGGTCCAAGCAGGGACCGAGGCCTGCTCCGTGCCGGCGGGTTCCAGGGCGTTGAAGAGGGCTTCGATGTTGCGCGGGGCGAAGCCGATGGCCTTCATGACGGCGACGAAGGTGGGTCGTTCGACCATTCCGTCCCCGTCCGGGTCCGCGACCGCAGTGAGGGCGTCGGCGAATTCGGTAACCGCTGCGCAGAAACGCTCCGGTGCGAGGACAACGTCCTGGAACTCGGCATAGTCGACGCGGCCGTCACGGTTGGTGTCCAGTTCTTCGGCCAGCGTCTGCCAGTAGGTCCGGAAGGCATTCACCATCGCTTCGTGCCTGCCTGCGTCGGCTTCCGGGACTGACGCCACGACTCTTTCCGCCATGAGCTCGAAGTCGTCCGCTTCGATGACTCCGTTCCCATCGGCGTCGAACAATGTGAATACCAGTTGGACCCGTGCGATCGCTTCTTCCCGCATGGACATCTCGCTTCTTCCGGTTCAAATGCTGCACTGAGCACCCTAGAAGGGGGTGCACCCCGGCCTCGGTGTAATGCCGGGCGTTCATGCGAAGGAGTGGCCCGCACCAGCTTTACGGGCATACAGCGTCCCGCTCTGCATTGGCCGACGGCGGGTTGTCGCGTCCTCCGTCGGGGCGGGTGGTTGGTGCTGGTGCTCCAGGAACGCGCCGGACCCGAAGCCGTAACGGTCCCGGACGGGCGCATGGCTCGAACGTGGATGCGGTTTTGGTATCTCGGGCAAGGGCCGCTTGGCGGGTCCTCTTCAATCCACACGTTCGAGTGGTTGGCGATGCGCGGCACTCGATCAGAAGCTCCGAAGAGAGGACGGCGCCGGGCGCGTGCTGCCTTCGGTAGAGGCCGGAGGCCTCAGAGGGCGGCGCGTTTTGAGGCGTCGTTCCAAGCATCGGTGCCGTCCGGATCGAAGAGTGGAGCGAGGGGGCGTTGAGGTAGTCGTGCGCAGGCTGGAGACCGCCTGGTGATGCCGGCCCCGTTGCCGGTGCGCTGCTGGAGTTCTCGGGGGCGCGCGATCTTCGCTCTTCAGACGGCGACCGGGTCCTTCTCATGGTGGAGGCGGTGCCTTCAGCGCGCTCACCGTGGAACTTCCTCGGCGCTCGTGGTGGTGTCGTCCGGGCCGGCGTCCCAGTCCCAGGCGCCGATGTATGCCGCCCTCCCAGTCCTGCGCGCGTCCGCAAGCGCGGCGAGACGTGCGTAGTCACGTTCCGGCATGAGCGCCTTCCACTCCTCCAATGGAAGGGTCCGCACCTCGTCGTGCTCCTCGGGGGCGAGGCGCAAGTCTGCGATCTGCTCGTCGGTGAGACGTCCGCCATCGAATACGAATCCGGCAGTCGCCAGGGGCCATGCTGCCCCGGGAAGACCAAAGACGGCCGCCAGGAGGCGTGGGGGCCCGGAAACCATGAGCCCGGTCTCCTCTTCCGTCTCGCGTACGGCGGTCTCCCACGGTCGCTCACCCGACTCTGTCGTACCTCCCGGCAGCTGCCATGGATGCTCGGTGCCGTAGACCGCATGGAGTTGCACAGGCCAGCCGTTCATATCGGTGAAGTAGAGCGCGCCGAAGAGGGTTGCCTTCGGCAGTGTCGCCACGTAGTCCTCCAGTGGCAGAAGCGTGCTCATACGTCTCCCTTCGTGGGCGTGAGGTCGAGGTGGGCAACCGCATTGCAGGCTCGGTCTTCAGCGCCGGTCGGTCATGACTGAGTCGTGCTGCTCAACGACCTGGCCGGCATATCGAACACACGTGTTTCGGTCGGTTCTGGAATCCCGAGATGGAGCGGACGGCGGCGCGTGAAGGGGGCACTGGCCCAGGTTCCGCGAGGTGCACAGGCACGCGTAGTTGGCCGAATCGCCGACTATGTCGTTCGCGGACTTGAGTTGGGCATGCCAGGGGCGGCGGTCGGCGAGAGTGTTCAGAGCGGCGAGTTCGTGGCCAGGCCCCAGGTGAGCTTGATCGGCACCCAGTAGCTCACGTACCGGCACTGCGCTTGAAGGGATGAGCAGCCGCTCCGTGACGTCCTGGTCGGACTTCTGGCGGTTGGCGCGCCGGCTGACGGCTTCGAGGTGGCGAGGGTCGTCGGGGCGGTTGGCGTAGGCGACGCGCTTGTCGTGTGTCCAGGCCTTGGTGCCGACTGGCGGGGAGCGTCATTCCAACTGTGCGGTATGTGCTTTGGCGGAGCCGTTTGGTAATGGCTATGACCGCAGCTTCGTGAACAACTGACGGCCGGCAGGCACGAGTTCGTCTACTGGTTGACTGTCCCTCGTGACCGAGATGATCGAAGTACCAGATGCAGAGGACGATTGGGAGCCTGCGACGGGGCTCCGGGCAGGTGGGCGCAATCCGGTGCGGCAGGCGTCTATGTTCCAGAGCGCCACCTGGCCGTTGAGCTCCCTGGCGCTGCTTTCAGTGGACCTGGAGGCGGTGGCGCGGCGGCTGAAGCTGACCCTTGAGAGCTCGTGGGACGGGCACGGCCGTGTGCGGGCGGCGTTCTTCGAGCTGGACGGGACGGACTTCGTCGTCACCCACCACGAGGGGGACGCTCCGGGAACCCACGTGTGGACCCGCAAGGGTGGGCCTGTCGATCCGGCTGCCCGCGGGGGCAGCCTCCTCGCGGCTCTTGGCGTGGGGCCGGAGGCGGTCTCGTATTCCACCTGGGGGGTCGGCACCGACCTGAGACATGTGCCCGCTGCCTGGGGCCGCGGCCGGGGCAAGCCGACGTGGTCATACCAGGACCTTTGGGCCCGCTTCAGGACGAGCCCGGAACAGTTCGTCGGCCGTGTCGGTTTCAGGGCGGCGGTCGCGTTCCTCAACGGCTATGACATCGCCTCCGACAAAATCCTGCTGTACGGGTTCAGGGAGTGGCTCGCAGCCAAGCTGGGTTACGGCAGGAACCTGGTGTACTCGGTCCTGGCCGAGAACCTGATCTTTCCCGACGGCCGCCCCGAGGAGCCCTGGTCACCCGAGACTGAGCAGCACGCCGTGGCCGGCCTTATCGACCTGATCGACGAGTACTTCGACCACCTCGCCGGCACTCCGGAGGAACGCCCCGAGATGGTCTGATCGCGGCTCCTGGACTCATCCCCGACTGAGCCCGGCACATCAGTGGAAACCACACCAGCTCCCACGGTTGCGCCCGATGCAACATCGTGGCGTTGAATCAGGATCTCGCGAGGCGGAAGTCTCTCCTGTGACGCCTCATGCGGAGTGCGTGGCGATTCTGGAGCCGGCCGTCAAGGGCTGCTGACCCACAGCTCTGACGGTGAGCGTCACCAGCGATAGCGAGGCGCCCTCCGGTACACCGCCTCTGACACGCTGAACGCCCATTCAGAGTGCCAGAGTGCGGACGATCAGGGATTGGCCGGCGACGGAGGGCCAGGCGGTCCAGGTGAGGTCGGCGGGAAGGGAGGGAGTGGTGGGGGTGGCGGGCAGGCCTGCTTGAAAGGCAAGAATCTGGAGGGGGAGTGGGCCGTCGCCGCGGTAGCGAAGGGTGAGGTCCACGCCGTCTGTCGGCGGGGCGGCGTAGGAGGTGGTCCAGCGCCAGTCTCCGGCAGAGGCCGGGAGATTGGGGCTGCCGGCAGCGGGTGCGCCGTCCAGTGTCGCGTCGAGGACGGTGTGTCGGCTGGTATTGGCGTAGAGGACGAAGCGATGGGTGCCGGCCGGGAGATGGATCTTGGCCCGAACGACCCGGACGCCGTTCTGCACGGTGGTGGTGGGGCGATCGGTGCGAGGCAGCTCGATTGCCGCGCGCGGGGCCGGGCCGGCCTGGAGTCCGAGGTCGCGGAACATCGGGACGCCGTCACCGGGCACCAGCCGGCCATTGGTCATCAACGGGCCGACAACGGGCTGGTCGGGGCCGCCCGAGCTGACCCAGAGGGCCCTGCCGGTGTCGCCGTCCAGTAGGTAGCCGAGGCTGACGGCCCGCGGGCGGTCGGCGTTGTAGCCGTCGACGGCGGTGATCGCGCCGAAGGTGCCGGCCGCGATGAGTGCCAGTGCGGCGGTGGCCGCGGTCAGAGCACGTCGGGACCGCGCCGGGGCGGGCCGGATGAGCAGCGGGTCGAGCTGGGTCAGGACCAGGGTGGCGGGCAGGGCGGCCAGGGTCAGCGGAACGGCGGTCAAGGAGAGCCCCAGAGCGGGCAGCAGCAGGAGGAGCAGCGGAAGGGTCAAGGCCATGGCCGGGACCGCGGCGGCTCCGGCGGCGGCCGTGCGCCACAGGGACTCAGGGCCGGAGAGGCGGACGGCCAGCGCCGCGGCGGCGGTGCCGATGAGAGCGGGCCAGGTGAACAGGTAGGCGGCTCCCGGTAGCAGAACCGAGCAGATCAGAGCCAGCAGCCAGAACCAGGCCAGCACGCCCATCGCGAGGTCGAGTGGTGCTACCCGTCGGCGCAGCCACCGATACCAGCCGAGCAGGGCGGTGGCGAGCAGGAGCGCCTCGGCGCACAGATAGCGCCCGGGGTTGTGGGCGTTGCCGGCGGTGAGCACGAGGTCGGGCCGTAGCAGGGACAGCACCCACCAGCCTGCGGCCCCGACCAGCGCCGCGACCAGCAGGGCGGCGGGCAGAGCCGCCGCCGCCCGGAGCGCGCCGCGCGCCGACAAGCCGCGTCGGCGCCCGAACAGGAGCAGCGCGCTCCAGCCGAGGGCAGCGGTGCCCGCCAACGGCAGGACCAGTTGCTCCGGGTAGGAGAGCACGGTACCGGCGACCGAGAAGTAGGTGCTCCGGCCGCCTGCCGCGGACAGGTCCGCACCGGCGAACTGCCGAACCGCGGCCAGCGCGGCGTCGCCGATGTCCTGGGTACTGGCCGCGCTGACCCGATCGATCGAGTCGTGCGGCGTGTGGTAATGCGGCGCGCCCTCGAAGTAGGCGAGGTTCAGACCACGCATGCCCCCATCGGACAGGGCGGTCAGATCGGTGTCGTTCGGCAGAAGGCCGAACACCTCGTCGGCGAGCGAGGTGGTGTACGCCCCGGCCTGCCGGACGGCGGGGGTGAGTCCCTCGCCCAGGGCCTGGAAGAGCACGGCGGGTCCGGAGGTGCCGCGGGCCTCCAGGTTGACCGCGGTGGTACGCCGCAGGTCGGGGGCCAGGCCCGAGTCGATGAAGGCCTGCGCGCCGAGCAGCCCGTACTCCTCGCCGTCGGTGAGGAGGAGGCCGATGTCGTTGCGCGGGCGGGGGCCGCTCTGCAGGGCCCTGAGGACCTCCAGGGCCGCAGCGACGTTGGCGCCGTTGTCGGCGGCCCCCGGTCCGGTCGGAACGGAGTCGTAGTGGGCGACCAGCAGGACCGTGCCGGTCGGATCGCTGCCGGGGACGGTTGCGTAGATGTCGCTGACCCTGCCGACTGCGCTCTCGCCCGCCTCGGTGCGGGAGGCTACCCGGGTGATCACCTGAGGCGAGGTGCCGGCGGCCCGCAGCCGTTCGAGGAGGCGCTCGCGGACGCGTTCCTGCGCGACCGAGCCGCTGGGGTGGGGTTCGGCGGCGATGTCGGGGAGAGCCGCGAGGGCCCGTTCCGCCGAGAAACGCCCGGCCGGGGCCGTAGCGGGTGCGGGGTCGGGCGTGGCCAGGGGCACGACGGCTGCCGTGCCGGTCAGCAACAGCAGGACCGGAACGAGCAGCGAGGCGGCCAGGGAACGGCGGGTTGGCCGGTCCGCCCGCCGCCGCACCGGTCGGTCGGTGGCTCGGTCGAGCAGGGACATCAGTGCGGTCCTCTTCAGGAGTGGGTGGCAGCTACCGGGCCGGCGTGCAGGACTGCCGTCCGCCGGTCGTCGCTGGAGGGCTCCATGCTGTGGGCGGTGCGCAGGTTGTCGAGCAGCAGGACATCGCCGGTCCGCCAGTCGATCCGGCTGGTCACACGCTCGTACGCCGAACTCACGGTCGCCACGTCCTCGGCGGTGAACGGGGTGCCGTCCCCGTATCCGGTTTCGAACGGCAGGTGCTCCCGGCCCAGGGCGGTGACCAGGTAGGCGCGGACCGCCGGGTCCATGGTCCACTCGCTGCAGAAGGCCAGCAGGTTGGACCAGGCCGGAGTGCCGTCCCCACCGGTGGAGCGGATGGCCGGCCGGGTGCGTCGGGTGTTCAGGCCCTCCGGGCTCCACTCCAGCTCGATCCCCTCGTCTGCGGCGTACGCCTCCACGCCGGCGGCGTCCATGCCGGGGAACGCGTCCTGCCAGGGCATGCCGAGCAACCCGGGGGCGTATCGCCGGACCATGCTCCAGCCGTGCGCCCCGGCCCGGGCGGTCATGTCCTCCGGCAGCAGTGACAGGACCGCGCGGCCATCTGCCACGCCGGTGGCGCCGCCCGAATGCGCCGGTCGCAGGCAGGCGACCAGCAGGTAGGGAGGCGGCTGGCGCTGCCACCCCAGTTCGTGGTGCATGCACATCGGGGAGGTGGTGGGCCAGGCGGGCTGCGACCAGACGCCGCGGCCCAGCGGTCGGCGAAGGGCGAACGGCTCGGGCTGGTCCAGGGCGGCCAGCCCCAGCTCGGCGGCCAGGTCGGCCAGCGCGTCGGCGCCATCCACACCGGCGTCCCGGATCAGTACGGCGCCCGCGTGCTCCAGCCCGTCCAGCAGGACTCCGGGCCCCGTCTCCCTGCCGGACAGTTCGGGCACCGCAGTGCCGCGGGTGGTCGTGGTCATGTGCGGTAGCCGCCCTTCGACGCTGTGGATTCCCGGGTCGGGGCCGTGCTGCTCGGGCCGGTGGTGACATCGGACAGGACGGCGGGGGAGATGCCGACGGACAGCGTCCGCACGGCGTGGTCGGCACGGTCGGCCGCCTCTCGGAGCGAGCTCCCGACCGTGATCACATGACCGAGGCGGTCCATGAAGGTGCCTTGACGGGTGATCAGCTGCCCGCTGCGGGCGCCGACGGCTGCGTCGACCACACCGGGGAGCCGTCGGGCGGCGGCCGGATCGGGCACGGTGGACACCGCGCCGTCGGTGGCCGGGACCACGAACCGGATGGCCGCCGCATCCGTGCGCGCCGGGCCGCGCACCCGGTCGCGGCCGGCCACCAGGGCGATCAGCTCCGCGATCAGGTCCTGCCCGGTGGCCGCCAAGACTGCCTGCGGGATCATGCCGCCGGCCAGGCGCGGGTTGACCTCGACCACCGCGGGCCGGCCGTCCGGCAGGCGCAGTTCGACGTGGGCCGCGCCCCAGTCCAGGCCGAGCGCGGCCACCGCAGCCAGCGCGACGGCCCCGAGTTCGGCGCGGACCGCCTCGTCGACCGGGGCGGGTACGTCGTGGCCGGTCTCCAGGAAGCCCAGCGCCTGGTCCAGGTGTTTGCCGACGACGGCCCGTACCCGGCCGTCGAAGACCTCGACCGAGAACTCCGGGCCGTCCAGGTAGCTCTCGACCAGCACCGTGGCAGACAGCGGCAGGCCTCGTTCGTCCACAGTGGTGGCGAGCAGCTCCGCGGCGTGTCGGGCGACCGCCTCCGGAGTGTCGCAGCGTCGGACGCCGATCGAGCCGGAGCGTCCCGGGGGCTTGACCACTACGGGCAGTCCGAGTTCGGCGGCGGCCAGTACGGCTTGCTCTGAGGAGCCGGCGGTGCGGAAGGCCGGTGAGGGCACGCCGTGCTCCGCGAAGAGTCGGCGCTGGACCGACTTGTCGCGCGCGGCGGCGAGTGCCTGCGGATCCGGGCCGGGCAGGCCGAGCGCCCGGGCGGCGGCGGCTGCGGTGGTGATGAAGTACTCCGAGCTTGAGGTCACCCCGCGTACGCGGTGTTCCCCGGCCAGCGTCCGGCAGAGGGCGAGGACCGCCTCCGGGTCGCCGGTGGCGCACGGATGGTGCGGGACGGCGAGCTCCGCCAGGTAGGCGTAGCGGCCCGGGTCGGCGCAGAGTACGCGCGGCTCCAGGCCGAGGGAGCGTGCCCGTTCGACGAATAGGCGTCCCGTGCCGGTGGTGTTGCTCTCGACGAAGAGCACGAGGTCAGCAGCCATGGATGAGTTCCTCACTCGCGAGACGCAGCCGGTCGGCCGCCAGCCGTTCTGAGGTGCGCAGCCCTTCCACTTCCCGGCGCAGACCGTGGCGCAGATCCCAGGCGGCGGCCAGGGCGGTCTCCCGGCTGCCGGGGCCGCCGCCGTACCGGGCGCGGTCGGTGATCTCACGCAGGTCCCGCCGGGGCAGCCCCTCCGGGGGCCAGCCGGTGCCGCTCTCGACGGCCCGCAGCACGGCCGCGCCGATGCGCTCGTGTGCCTCACGGAACGGCACACCGAGGGTCACCAGTTCGTTGGCCAGCACGGTGGCGTCCACGAACCCCCGCCTGGCCGCCGCGTCCACGACTCCGCGCCGGGGCCGGGCCCCGGCGACCACCAGGGCGGCCATCGCGAGGACCTCGCCCGTGGTGCACAGCGCCGCCCCGACCGGTGCCATGGCCTCGGTGCCGACTTCTATGGAATTGGTGAACGGCACCGCCTTGCTCGCGGTGACGGCGGTGATCCAGGCACCGGTCACCCGGCTGGGGCGGGCCTTCAGGTACTCCAGCAGGAAGGCGTTGCGCTTCTGCGGCATGGCGGAGGAGCTGCCGACCAGCCAGTCCGGGAACTCCAGGTAGCCGAGCTCGCTGGTGCTCCACAACTGGAGGTCGGTGGCCAGACGGGACACCGTGACGCCCAGGTGGGCGGCATCGGCCAGCACATCGAGCGCGGCGTCCCGGGAGGCGATGGTGTCCACCGCGTGCAGTGGGCCGGACTCGAAGCCGAGCAGGGCCGCCGTCCGTGCGGTGTTCAGCGCCAGGTCCGTGCCGGCCACGGCGTGCGCGCCGAGCGGGCAGCGCCGGATCGAACGCAGCGCGTGGGCGATCCGTTCCAAGTCCCGATGCAGGGCCAGGGCGACGCCGGTGAGGTAGTAGCCGTAGGTGACCGGCATGGCCGGTTGGTAGTGCGTGTGGATCGCCATCACGGCGTCCAAGTGCTCGCCGGCCGATGTGAGCAGGGCGGTCAGCAGGCGGCACCCGTAGGCGAGGACGTCCGTGCCCTGTCTGCGCAGGGCCAGCAGGGCAGTGGTGGCGTTGAGATCGTTGCGGGAACGGCCGGTGTGCAGCAGACCGCCGGTCTTCGCGCCGCACCGTTCGCTGAGCACCTGCTCGTACGCCAGGTACAGGCCTCGCGGTCGGGGCCTGTCCAGTACGTCGGCGAAGCCGTCCGCCTCGACCAGGGAGACGGTGCGCAGCAGTGCGGCGGCCCTGTCCGGCGGGATGATCCGCTGCTCTGCCAGCATCACCACATGTGCCCGGTCGACCCGAGAGATCAGCCGCAGCGCCGCCAGGTCGGCCGTGTCGTCCGGCAGCCCGTAGTAGAGGCGTTGGGCGGTCCGCGAGAGGGCGCCTTTGATCCGTCCGGTGCCGGCCGTCTCCTCGCGGCTCACCGCGGGACGCCGACGGGCTCGGGCAGGTCGGTCAGCCGACGCCGGTCCCACCGCATCCACGTCCAGTCGCACTCGCCGGTGGGCGAGGTCACCTCGCGCGGCTCATTGGTGGTCCGGCGAGCCGGATCGGCGCCCAGCCAGCGGTCGTCGTAGACCGTGTCCAGATAGCGGTCGCCCTGGTCCGGGAGCATCACCACGGTCCGGGCGTCCGGGTTGTGTTCGCTCCACCAGTTGGCCACCGCCATGGCGGCCCCGGAGGTGGGGCCGTGGAACAGGCCCTTGTCGCGGTGCAGGCCGCGGGTGTGGCGATAGGCCTCACCGGCCGGGGTCCAGTGGACCTGGTCGAACACGGTGTGGTCGAGGATGCCGGGCAGCACGCTGTTGCCCAGACCGCGCAATTCCCGCACCTGGTCCGGCTGGCCGAACAGCACGCTGCCGGGAGTGTCCACCCCGATGGCTCGCAGGGCGGGGTTGTGGCGGCGCAGCCCGGTTGCGGTGCCGCACATCGAACCACCCGAGCCGACCGGGCCGATCAGCGCGTCCAGCGGACCGAGCCGGCGGTGCAGGTGCTCCGCGACCACTGAATAGGAGGCCGGGTTCAGCGGGTTGTCGTACTGCCGCGGCCAGAAGTGGTCCGGGTGCTGGGCGCGCACCTCGGCGAGCCGGGCCAGCCGGACCGTCTGGTACTCGCCCAGGGCGGACGGCGTACGGCACATCTCGACACTGACCCCCAGGTCGGCCACCCGGCGGCAGAGCCGCTCGTCCATGGCGGGATCGGTGACCAGGACCAGCCGGCGGCGGACCAACGCGGCCTTCACCGCGAGGGCCAGACCGTAAGTGCCGCTGGTGGACTCGACGATGACGGTTTCGGGGCCGATCTCGCCGGAGGCGAGCGCGGAGTCCACGATGTGATGGGCGGGGACCATCTTCATCAGTTTGAAGGATGCGCCCCAGAGGTTGGGCCCCAGCCGTACCACATGTGGCAGGAGATCGGCGGTGGCCGCGTCCGGTTCGGGCTGCGAGGAAATCAAGACCACGGTGGCGACTCTCTCCGAGGGATGTGAGGACCCCGGGGGCCGGCGGACGACCGGGCCACCCGGTACGAACCGCACATTAGGACGCCCGGCAAGCAGGAGGCAGTCACCTGAAACAGGGGCCGTGGGGGGTGCCAGGGCCGCTGATAATCTCTTGTGGCATGACAAGCCTTGAGGTAGAAATCCCGGCTGACACCCCGTTGGCCGGGAGCGAGGCCGCCGTCCTGCTCACCACGCTGGAGCGGATGCGTGCCCTGGTCGAGTGGAAGTGCTCCGGCCTGGACGCGGAGGGCCTGCGGGCCACCCTCGCCCCGTCCACGGTGACCCTGGGGGGGTTGCTCAAGCACCTCGCCGCGGTCGAGGACTCCCATTTTCTGCGCCTGATGCGGGACGAGGAGCCGGGCGCGCCCTGGGACACCGTGGACTGGGACGCCGACCCGGACTGGGACTGGCGCACCGCCGCCGACGACACCCCCGAAGTGCTGTTCGCGCTCTGGCGGGCCGCGGTCCAGCGGTCCCGGGTACTGGTCGCCGAACTGCTCGCGCAGGGCGGGCTCGACCTGGTCGGCACCTTTGTGAGCAGCCGCACCGGCGAATCGCCGAGCCTGCGCTTCGCCGTGGTCAGCATGATCGAGGAGTACGCGCGGCATGCCGGACACGCCGATCTGATCCGCGAGTCCGTGGACGGCCTGGTGGGCGAAGACCCGCCGCGGGACTGAGGAGCCCTGTGAGCCGGCAGCCGACGGACAGCCCAGAACCCTTTGCACCTGCGGAGTTGACCGTCGTCCCCGCCAACCAGGCGTCCTGGGACGACATCGCGACCGTGCTCGGCGACACCGACGCGGGCCGCTGCCAGTGCCAGCGGTTCAAGGTGGCCGGGTACATCTGGCGCGACACCACCCAACAGGAGCGGATGGACGCCCTCCGGGAGCAGACCGCCTGCGGGCGGCCGGACGCCACCGCCACCTCCGGGCTGCTGGCCTACGCCGGTGGTGAGCCGGTCGGCTGGGTTGCGGTCGAGCCCCGCACCGCCTACCCCAAGCTGCTCACCTCGCGCGTGGTGTGGGCGGGCCGGAACGAGGACCGGGACGACCCCGGGGTGTGGGCGGTGACCTGCCTCGCGGTCCGCAAGGGGTTCCGGGGCCGCGGTCTCACCTACCCGCTGGCAGCTGCGGCGGTGTCCTTCGCCGAGAAGTCCGGCGCCCGCGCCCTGGAGGCGTATCCGATGGAATCCGCCCCCGGGCGGAAAGTCATCTGGGGTGAACTGCATGTCGGCGCCCGCCAGGTGTTCGAGGAGGCGGGCATGCGGGAGGTCAGCAGCCCCACCATCCGGCGCCGGGTCATGCGCATCGACTTCTGACCGCGGCGGCGCCTCGAGAGGGCGGTGCAGCACACCGACGGCGGCCGGGGGTCCGC
>NZ_JBMNDO010000067.1:0-40770 GCF_052542855.1 Streptomyces sp. SAS_281 | reverse complement strand
GGTGGGAAAGGGCCCCGTCGCCGTCCGGCGTGGGCTAGGGTACGGGGCATGTTCGCGCACTCGACCCGTAACTGGTGGTGGACCGCTCATCCGGCGGCCCGCTGATCGCGCGTACACACTGACGCAGAGGCCGCCCGAGGGGCGGCCTTTTCCGTGTCCACGGGCCGTTCCTCCCAGCTGATTCCCTGGAAGGAACCGACCCATGAGCTTCGACCGACTCCTGCGCGACGACTGCCCGCCGTTCGCCCTGCTGCGCCGCCGCACCCCCGGCCACGACCACGACACCGTCGAGGTGCTGATCGGCCGGGTGCACGAGGCGGACCGGCTCGCCGACATCCCCGTCGGCGACCGGCCGTCGCTGGCGCTGGTGCCGTTCCGGCAGATCGCGGAGCGCGGCTTCGACGTACGCGACGACGGCACACCGCTGTCGGTCCTGGTCGCGGACGAGACGTACACGATGCCCCTGGACGAGGCGCTGTCGGCGCTCCCCCGCCACGAAGTCCGCGTGGACGGCGGGGCGTTCGACGTCAGCGACGAGGAGTACGCCGGCACCGTGCGCCGGGTGATCGAGGACGAGATCGGCCGGGGCGAGGGCGCGAACTTCGTGATCCGGCGGACGTTCCGGGGCCGGATCGACGGCTTCGGCCGGGCGGACGCGCTGGCCCTGTTCCGGCGGCTGCTGGCCGGCGAGCGGGGGGCGTACTGGACGTTCGTCGTGCACACGGGGGAGAGAACGCTGGTCGGTGCCAGCCCCGAGGTGCATGTGCGGATGTCCGGCGGGACCGTCGTGATGAACCCGATCAGCGGCACCTACCGCTATCCCGCCGAGGGTCCCACCCCAGAGAACCTGCTCGCCTTCCTCGGGGACCGCAAGGAGACCGAGGAGCTCTCCATGGTGGTGGACGAGGAACTGAAGATGATGTGCACGGTCGGCGACATGGGCGGGGTGGTGATCGGCCCGCGCCTGAAGGAGATGGCCCATCTCGCGCACACCGAGTACGAGTTGCGCGGGCGCTCCTCGCTGGACGTGCGGGAGGTGCTGAAGGAGACCATGTTCGCGGCGACCGTCACCGGCTCCCCCGTGCAGAACGCCTGCCGGGTCATCGAGCGGTACGAGGACGGCGGGCGCGGCTACTACGCGGGCGCGCTTGCCCTGCTGCGCCGGGAGGCCGACGGCACCCAGACCCTGGACTCGCCGATCCTGATCCGGACCGCCGACATCGATGCGGACGGCACGCTGCGGGTGCCGGTCGGGGCGACCCTGGTGCGCCACTCGGACCCGGAGAGCGAGGTCGCCGAGACCCACGCCAAGGCCGCCGGGGTCCTCGCCGCCCTCGGCGTCCGCCCGGCCCGCCCCGAGGCGGAGCGGGAGCGCCCCCGGCTGGCCGACGACCCCCGGGTGCGGGCGGCCCTGGACGCCCGGCGGGACGGGCTCGCCCCGTTCTGGCTGCGGATGCAGGAGCGCGCCGCCGACCGCGTCGGCCACGCCCTGGTGGTGGACGGCGAGGACACGTTCACCGCGATGCTCGGGCACCTGCTGCGCGCCTCGGGGCTCGACGTCACCGTGCGCCGCTACGACGAGCCGGGGCTGCGGGACGTGGTGCGGGCGCACGAGGGGCCCGTGGTCCTCGGCCCGGGCCCGGGGAATCCGGGGGACGCGGCGGACCCGAAGATGCGGCTGCTGCGCGCGATGGCCGCCGAGCTGGTGCGGGAGCACCGGCACGGGCTGCTCGGGGTGTGCCTGGGCCATGAGCTGATCGCGGCGGAACTGGGCCTGGAGATCGTCCGCAAGGCGGTGCCGTACCAGGGGGCGCAGACCCGTATCGACCTGTTCGGGCGGCCCGAGACGGTCGGCTTCTACAACAGCTTCACCGCGCGCTGCGACGACTCCGGGGCGGCGGAGCTGGCGGCGCACGGCATCGAGGCGAGCCGGGACGAGGTGTCCGGGGAGCTGCACGCGCTGCGCGGGGCCGGGTTCGCCTCGGTGCAGTTCCACCCGGAGTCGGTGCTGACGCTGCGCGGTGCGGCGATCGTGTCCGAGCTGCTGGCGGGGCTGCCGGTGAACGGCTGAGACGCGGGGTCAGGGGCCGGGCGGGCCGGGACCAGAACGTTGCCGCTGTGGCGGCCGGCCAGGTAGTCGCCGACGTTCTCGACGGTGGCGTCGATGATCTGGCCGACCGCGTCCTCGGTGTAGTACGCCTGGTGCGAGGTGACGATGACGTTCGGGAAGGTGACGAGCCGGGCCAGGGTGTCGTCGTCCACCCCCTCCAGGGACTTGTCCAGGAAGAACAGCCCGGCCTCCGCCTCGTACACGTCGAGTCCGACGCCGAGGAAGCGGCCCGCCCGCAACTCGCCGACCAGGGCCGAGGTGTCGACGAGGCCGCCCCGGCTGGAGTTGACCAGGATCGCGTCGTCCTTCATCAGGGCGAGGGCGTCCCGGTCGATGAGGTGGTGCGTCGACGGGAGCAGCGGCACGTGCAGGCTGACCAGGTCGGACTCCGCGAGCAGGCGCTCCTTGTCGACGTACCGCATGCCCAGCTCGGCGCAGGCCGGGTTCTCGGCGACGTCCCAGCCGAGCAGCTTCATGCCGAAGCCGTGGGCGATCCGGGTGAACGCCTCGCCGATCTTGCCGGTGCCGATGACGCCCGCGGTGCGGCCGTGCATGTCGCGGCCGAGGAGCCCGTCGAGGCGGAAGTCGAAGTCGCGGGTGCGGCCGGCGGCCCGGATCACCCGGCGGTTGACCGCCATGGCCAGGGTCCAGGCGAACTCCGCGACCGAGTACGGCGAGTAGTACGAGACCCGGGCGACGCGGAGGGCCAGGCGCTCGGCGACGTCCAGGTCGATGTTGTTGAACCCGGTGGAGCGCTGGGCGATCATCTGGGTGCCGCCGGCCGCGAGGGTCTGGAGGACCGCGCCGCCCAGGTCGGCGTTGACGCTGGTGGAGATGACCTCGTAGCCCGCCGCGATGGGGGCGGTGTCCCGGTTCAGGAAGACGTCCAGGCAGCGGACTTCGTGCTTCCCGGCGAACGCCTTCTCGATCAGCGGCTTCTCGTCGGACTGCACTCCGAAGGCCAGGATCTCCACGACGTCTTCCCCTGTCTGCTGCTGGGTGCGGCGGTCATCGCGAATATACGGCCGGGGGCACCGCTCCGCCGCTCAGGCGTCGTCCAGCCCGCGCTCTATGGCGTACCGCACCAGCTCGACCCGGTTGTGCAGCTGGAGTTTGCCCAGAGTGTTCTGGACGTGGTTCTGCACGGTCCGGTGCGAGATGACGAGCCGTTCCGCGATCTGCTTGTACGAGAGCCCCTTGGCCACGAGCCGCAGCACCTCGGTCTCCCGGTCGGTCAGTTCGGGAGCCTTCGGCTCGTCGGAGGCGGCCGGCGCGGGCTCGGAGGCCAGCCGGCGGTACTCGCCGAGGACCAGGCCCGCCAGGCCCGGGGTGAAGACGGCGTCGCCGGCGGCGGTGCGGCGGACGGCGTCGGTCAGCTCCTGGGTGCTCGCCGACTTCATCAGGTAGCCGGTGGCACCGGACTTGACCGCCTCCAGGACGTCGGCGTGCTCGCCGCTGGCGGAGAGCACGAGGACCCGCAGCCCGGGCTGGGTGCCGACGAGTTCCTTGCAGACCTGCACCCCGGGCATGCCGGGCAGATTGAGGTCGAGGACCAGGACGTCCGGGGTGACGGCGCCGGCCCGGCGGACGGCCTGGGGCCCGTCGCCGGCGGTGGCCACCACGTCGAAGCCGGCCTCGGTGAGGTCCCGGGCCACGGCGTCCCGCCACATCGGGTGGTCGTCCACCACCATCACTCTGATCGCCCGCTGCCCGGTGCCCTCTTCGTGTGTCGCGCTCATCGGACCGAACCCGCCTTCCCCCGTGAAACCTTAGGAACCTTCAATTCGACCTCGGTGCCCTGGCCCGGAACAGATCAGCTCTGCCGTACCGCCCAGATCGCGCAGCCGGCCGCGGATCGACAGGGCGACCCCGAGCCGCCCCTCCCCCTCGGCCTGCGCGAGCCGCCCCTCGGGGATGCCGGGCCCGTCGTCCCGGACCGTGACGACGACCTCGTCCGGCCAGTCCTCCAGCAGGATCCACGCCTGGGCGCCCTCGCCCGCGTGCACCCGGACATTGTCCAGGGCGGCGCCGACCGCCGCCGCCAGTTCCGCCGCCGCGGCGGACGGCAGCAGCACCGGAGCGCCCGGCTCGGCGAAGCTGGTCCGGGAGCCGGCGTGCGGGGCGAGCAGTGACCGCAGATCGGTCTCGCCACCGTCCCCGGCGCCCGGTTCGTCGTCGTCCGTCTCGACGGTCCGGACGACGGCGCCCTCGGAGGCGTCCTCGGAGAGCCGGGTGGGCGGCACGAGGCCGCTGGAGACCAGGGTGCGCAGGGCGACCTCCTGCTCCCCGGCCATCCGGCCGAGCTCCGCCGCCTCGCCCCCCATCGCGGCGCCGCGCCGCTGCACCATGGCGAGGACCTGGAGCACGCCGTCGTGGATGTCCCGGGCGAGGCGTTCGCGTTCGCGGGTGGCCGCCTCGATCTCCAGGGCGCGGGCGAGGGTGCGCTCACTGGCCCGGGCGACCTCCACGACGTAACCGATGGCGATGGAGGCGACCCAGACCAGCATCACGTTGTGCAGGGTGTCGCGGCTGGGCTCGCCGCGCTCGATGAGATTGGCGACGGCGACCAGGCTGGAGGCGAAGCCCGCCCAGCGCCAGCCGCCCTTGATCGCGAAGGCGAGGACGGAACCGGCGGTCCAGATGGACGGCAGGGTGGGCCCGTCGACGTGCTGCGCCTGGAAGTCCGCGAGCGGGGTGACGACGATCCCGATGAGGGCGATGGCCAGGTCCGCGCCCAGGAAGCGCCTGGTGCACGCGGCCGCACTGCCCACCTTCGGCAGGGTGGCGAGCGTCCAGACGGCCATCAGCGACAGGAACGTGATGGCTATCCAGGGACGGTCGTAGTCGCGCCGGGCGAAGGCCGCGAGCAGGACCGCGTAGAGCATCGTGAGCACGCGGTACGCCGTCAGGGCGCGCCACAGCGGCTGCTCCACCGACATCCGGACCACGCGTACGCGTTTGACCATGCTGTTCTCCCCCGTCCCCCGGCGGACCGCCGCGCAGCTCAGGCGCTGTCGCCGTCCGTCTTCTTCGCGGCCTCGGACCGGCGCTTGGCCTCGTCGGCGATCTGCCGCTTGGCGGCGGTCGCGTAGATGTCGACGTACTCCTGGCCCGAGAGCTTCATGATCTCGTACATCACCTCGTCGGTGACCGAGCGCAGGATGAAGCGGTCCCCGTCCATGCCGTGGTAGCGGCTGAAGTCGAGCGGCTTGCCGATCCGGATGCCGGGGCGCATCAGCTTGGGGACCACCTGGCCGGGCGGCTGGATCTTCTCCGTGTCGATCATCGCGACGGGGATGACCGGCGCCCCGGTGGCCAGCGCGACGCGGGCGAGACCGCCGGGCTTGCCCCGGTAGAGCCGGCCGTCGGGCGACCGGGTGCCCTCGGGGTAGATGCCGAAGAGGCCGCCGCTCTCGACGACCTGGATGCCGGCCCGGATCGCCGCCTCACCGGCGCCGCGCGCGCCGGAGCGGTCGACGGGAAGCTGGCCGACGCCCTTGAAGAAGGCGGCGGTGAGCTTGCCCTTCACACCGGGCGCGGTGAAGTACTCGGCCTTCGCGATGAAGGTCACCTTCCGGTCCAGCACGGCCGGCAGGAAGAAGGAGTCGGAGAACGACAGGTGGTTGCTGGCGAGGATCGCGGGCCCGCGCGCGGGGATGTTCTCCAGGCCCTCCACCCACGGCCTGAAGGCGAGCTTCAGCGACCCGCCGATGGAGAACTTCATAGCGCCGTAGATCAACTCGGATGCCTCCTGTGTGCTGTCCGACAGACCTTAACCCGCCGTGTCCCCCTTCCTCCCGCCCGGCGCGGGCGGGTGTCCGCGGCCCGGGCCGGTGACGGCCCTGGTCGGTGTCGGTCCGGTCGCGTACGGTGAAGTAATCCTCGCGCGTCCCGTACATCCTTCCGAACCCCTTCCCGCTCGCTCCCCCGCGAGCCTCATGAACAGGAGACCCCGGTGCCGGTCCTTCCCGGAGCCGAGCCGTTCCGCCACGAGGGCGGAGAGGTCGGCGTCCTCCTCTGTCACGGATTCACCGGTTCCCCGCAGTCGCTGCGCCCCTGGGCCGAGTATCTGGCCGAGCGCGGTCTCACGGTCTCGCTGCCGCTGCTCCCCGGACACGGCACGCGCTGGCAGGACATGCAGGTGACCGGCTGGCAGGACTGGTACGCGGAGGTGGACCGGGAGCTCCGCGGGCTGCTGGAGCGCTGCGCGCGGGTGTTCGTCCTCGGGCTCTCGATGGGCGGCGCGCTGGCGCTGCGGCTGGCCGCGAAGCACGGGGACGCGGTCAGCGGTCTGGTGCTCGTCAATCCGGCCAACAAGGTGCACGGCCTGGCGGCGCACGCCCTGCCGGTGGTCCGCCATCTGGTGCCGACGACGAAGGGCCTGGTCAGCGACATCGCCCTGGAGGGCGTCGCGGAGGTGGGCTACGACCGGGTGCCGCTGCACGCGGCGCACTCGGTGCGCAGGTTCTTCCGGCTGGTCGACGGCGATCTGCCCCAGGTCACCCAGCCGCTCCTGCTGCTGCACAGCCCGCAGGACCATGTCGTGCCGCCCGCCGACTCGGCGCGCATCCTGAGCCGCGTCTCCTCGACGGACGTCCGGGAGGTCCTGCTGGAACAGAGCTACCACGTGGCGACGTTGGACCATGATGCGAAGCGGATCTTCGACGAGAGTCATGCGTTCATCGGCCGCCTCGCTCCGAGCGACATGGATCAGGGCGGGAAGAAGGGGAGCACGTCCGGTGGCTGAGCACGACGCGGAGCGCGCGGGCAGCGAGGAGGAGCGCGAGCCGCTCCCCGTGGAGGGGGCGGCCGTCGCCGACGACGACGGGAAGGGCGCTCCACCCGACGCACCGGCAGGTGCGGGGGACGGGCCGCTGGACGAGGAGGCCGTCTGGCGGGCCATCGTGGAGGGGTACGGGGAGGAGCCGCCGGACCCGCCGGGCGCGCGGCCCTTCCGGTCCGTCGAGGATCTGGTGCTGCCGGACGACGGTCCGCTGACCGCCCCGGCCGCGGACAAGGGGCTCGGCAAGCGGCCGCCCAAGCCGAAGCCGGAGGCGGACCGGCCGCTCGGCGGCTCCGTGGTCTTCGCTCCGGGCGTGGGTCCGCGCGACTACGAGCCGGCCGACCCGGACGCCGCCGCCCCGGGTGGCGGGGACGACGACGAGGGCCACTTCGTGCCGCCGGAGCCGCCGCCGCTGCCGGAGGCCGACGTCACGGCGAAGTTCGCCTGGCTCGCGGTGGTCGGCGGGCCGGTGCTGATGCTGCTCGCGGTGCTGCTCTCCTGGGAGATGACCTGGTGGCTGACGACGGTCTGCGTCGGCGGCTTCCTGGGCGGCTTCGTGACGCTGGTGGCACGGATGGACTCCGACGACGACGGTGACGACGACCCGGGCCGGGGCGCGGTGGTCTAGGGCCGGTCTGACCATTCCCGTCGTCGCCCGGAGGGCGGCCGGGCGGCGTCAGGTGCGTGCTCCCGGCGTGCCGGCCCCAGACCTCTGTACTGGATGTACTGGGGTCTGGGGCCGGTGCGGCGAGAGTGCGTGCATGGCGTCGCGCGGCAGGCGGGAATTGTCAGACAGGCCCTAGGGCCTGTCGCCGGCTGCCGCCGGGACCCGGAGCGCGGCCAGCACCGGGCGGTGGTCGGTCGCGGCCCGCAGGTCGGCCTCCCGCACCCCGGGCAGCCCGTCCGGGACCCCGCAGCCCAGGACCTCGACGCCGCCGGTGGCGAAGACGGCGTCGATCCGGCGGCGGGGTTCGTGCGCGGGGAAGGTGTACGCGCCGCCCCGCGGCTCAATCTCCCAGCAGTCCTGGTAGCGCCCGGCGAGACGCCGGAAGGCCCGTCCGCTCGGTACGTCGTTGAGGTCACCGGCGATGACCGTGTGCGCCACGCCCAGCGCGTCCACGGTCTCCACCAGCCGCTCCGCCTGGGCCAGCCGCTCCTGCCGCTGGAGGCTCAGGTGGCAGCTGACCACTCCGACCCGGGCGCCCGCGAACCGGACCACCGCGGTGGCGAAACCCCGGCGGTGCAGGCCCGGGGTGCGCGGCAGCAGGATGTCCTCGGTGCGCTCGACCGTGGCGCGCAGCGAGCACAGCAGCAGCGGCCCGGCGGCGGTGGCGCCCCCGCCCAGGACCACCAGGTCGGTGGCGGCGGCGAGCCGGGCGGCGTACTTGCGCCAGCGGAAGAAGCGCGGGGCCTCCTGGACGAGGACGAGGTCGGGGGCGCAGGCGCGGATGACCCGGGCGAGGGCGGCGTTGTCGTCGCGCATCGAGCGGATGTTGTAGCTGAGCACGCGGATGACGGCCGAGCCGTCCGGCTCGGTGCACGAATCGGGCAGCGACATCGTGGCCATGCCCTCACGATACGGCGGACGCCCGCCGCGTCCCGAGAGGGCGCGACGGGCGTCCGGTGTTTCCGTGTACGGGTCGGGCTCAGCCCTGGCGGGCCAGGTCGGCCGCGCCCACGAGCCCTGCCTTGCCGCCGAGTTGGGCGGCGAGCACCTGGGCGTGCGGGCGCCACTCGCCGCCGATCAGCCAGCGCCGGAACGACTTGCGGATCGGGTCGAGGACGAGCTCGCCCTCGTCCGAGACGCCGCCGCCGACGATGAAGGCCGACGGGTCGAACAGCGAGGCCAGGTCGGCGAGTCCGGCTCCGGCCCAGCGGGCCAGCTCGCGGAACGAGTCGACGGCCACCGGGCAGCCCTGGCGGGCGGCCTCGCTGATGTGCTTGCCCTCGATGCCGTCCACGGTGCCGTCGCCGAGCCCCAGGAGGATCGGGGCGTTCTCCGGGGTGGCGTTGGCGCGCTGCTTCGCGTACCGCACGAGGGCGCGGCCGGAGGCGTACTGCTCCCAGCAGCCCTGGCTGCCGCAGCCGCAGAGCAGACCGTCCGGGACGACCCGGATGTGGCCGAACTCGGCGGCCACGCCGAAGCGTCCGCGGCGCAGCTTGTTGCCGATGATGATGCCGCCGCCGAGGCCGGTGCCCAGCGTGATGCAGATGACGTCGTCGTGGCCCTGGCCGGCACCGAAGCGGTACTCGCCCCACGCGGCGGCGTTGGCGTCGTTCTCCACGACGACCGGGAGGCCGACGCGCTGCTCGACCTTGTCCTTCAGCGGCTCGTGGCGCCAGTTGATGTTGGGCGCGAACAGCACGGTGGCCCGCTTGTCGTCCACGTATCCCGCCGCGCCGATGCCGACCGCCTCGACCGCGTGCCCCTCGCTGGCGCCGGACACCGCCGCAGCGATCGCGTCCACGATGCCTTCGGCCGTCGGCGGGGTCGACACCTTGAAGGTCGAGAGGATCCGTCCCTCTTCGTCGACCACTCCAGCCGCGATCTTCGTGCCGCCGATATCGACGCCGATGGTGAGTCCCATGAATCCCTCAGTTCCGGTCGAGCCCCGCTGGGGCAACCGTACCCGAGGCCGGGCCCCGTCCTGTCGGCGCCGGTCAGTCCAGGTCGATGTGTTCGCCGGCGCCGGACCCCTCGTCACGGGGGCCTTCGGGGCCTTCCGCCTTCTTTTCGGTGCCCGCGGGGTCCCCCGCCCCCCGGGTCCAGCGGCCTTCCTGGCCCTGGACCGCCGAGCGGTAGGCGGCGAGCAGTTCGCTACCGGCCGCCGCGATGTGATCGAAAACGTCTGGATTGCGCTCGATCACGGGCTCCACGGCCGCCTTGGCCTGCTGGATGACCTGCTGCACGGCGCCCTGCGCGGCCATCCCGAGGAGCGGCCCCTGGAACGAGCCGAGCTTGTCGGCCACCGCGTCCACCAGCTTGCGCAGCTCCTCGGCTGCGGATCCGGGCGGCGGGCCGTAGGCGGCACGGCGGCGGGCCTGCTCGGCGGCGAGGTCCTCGGCGCACGCGTCGGCCCAGGCGTCCTCGTCGGCGGGGCGATCGGTGGCTTCGCTCATGGCGGACTCCTGGGGCATCGTGGCCGGGCGGCCCGGCATACCGGACACGTACCTTCGACGGTACCCGAACGGTGGTACGCCGTTCAGCTCGTCCGGGGCCAGAGCGCGGGATCGGGCGTGAAGCGGACCCGCAGCACGCCGTCGGTGAGGGCCGCGCCGGAGACGGTGCAGCGGCGCAGGGCGGGCTCCAGGGGCACGGTGCGGTGGAACGGGCCGACGGCCAGGAGGAGTTCGCCGCCGCGCCGGACGAGCTGGAGGTCCTTCTTGACGGCCCCGGGGAGCCGCAGGCACCAGACGAGTATCCCGTCGCCCTCGGGCCCGCCGGCCTCCTCGGTCCACCAGGGGTCCGGGGCCCGGCCGCCCTCCTCGCCGATGCCGGGCACGGCGAGCGCGGCGCCCCCGCCGTCCGCGCCGGCGAGGGCCAGGAGGTCGTCGGGGCCCTGGGGGTCGCGGCCGAGGTGCGCGATCCGGACCGGGGCCGCCCCCTCGTCCGCCCAGTGGCCGAGGGACTTCTCCTGCTGGGCGGCGAGCGCGGCGAAGAACGGGTCCGGGGAGTGGCCGGGCAGCAGCCGGTTGGCGACCGGCGCGTCGGCGCGCAGTCCGTGCAGGGCGAGGCCGGTACGGGCGGTGCGCAGGGCCTCGTCGGCGGCCGGCCCGGGTTCGGCGACGAGGCGGAGCGTGGTGGCCCGGTCCTCGATCAGCGCCTGGACCTGGGCCAGCTCGGCGTCGCGCCGGGCGGCGGCCTCGTACAGCCACTGGGCGGGCATGGGCACACCGGCCAGCTGGGCGAGCATCGGGCGCAGGGCGCGGGCGGCCTGGCGCTCCTGGGGGAGCAGCCTGCGCAGGTAGCGGCGCAGCTGTCCGGGGAGGGCGAGCAGGCGGAGGGCGTCGCGCAGGGGCGGGAGGTCCACGACGAGGAGGTCGTACGCCTCGCCGGACCAGTCGCCGTGGGCGGCGCGGCGCAGGGCGTGGAGCAGGGCGAGTTCGCCGCTGCCGGGGAGTTCGGTCAGCTCCTCGCCGTCCAGCGGGTTGCCGCCGAGCAGTTCGAGGACGGACGACAACTGCTCCTGGAGGGCGAGGAGTTCGCTGCGGAAGTGGGCGGCGGAGTCGATCCGGACGGACCACAGACCGGCGGTGACCGGGGTGGGGGCCGTGGCGTCCGGGAAGCCGGGTATCGGGTCGGCGGAGACCAGCAGGGTGCGGGCGCCGTCGCGGGCCGCGGCGAGCGCGGTGGCCGCCGCGACCGTCGTACGGCCGGCTCCGCCGGGCCCGGTGACCAGGACCGTGCGCACGCGCTCAGCCCTTCGGGACGGACTCGACGCGCTTCTTCAGGCCGGCCAGGGCGCGGTCGATGATGACCTTCTCCGCCTTGCGCTTGATCATGCCGAGCATGGGGATCTTGACGTCGACGGTCAGCCGGTAGGTGACCTCGGTGCGGTCGCCGGCGCCGAGCGGCGCGAGCGCGTAGGAGCCGTCGATGGCGCGGAGCATCTGGGACTTGACCAGGGTCCAGCTGACCTCGTAGTCGCCGATCCAGGTGTAGGCGAGGGTGTGGTCGTCCTTGATCGCGCCGGCGTCCAGGACGAGGCGGACCTTCTCGGCCCGGCCGTGCTCGTCGGTGCCGAGGACCTCGGCCTCCTTGACCTCGCCGGTCCACTCCGGGTAGCGCTCGAAGTCGGCGATCACACCCATGACGTCGGCCGGCGCCGCCTCGATCGTGATGCTCGAGCTGGTGTGTTCAGCCATCGCTGTGGCCCTCCAGTGCGGTGTACCGGTCCGTCGGCAGGAGCCTGCCGCCAGAAGGCTATCGCGTGCGCCCGGCGGCCCGTCCCAGGGTGGGGCGGTTCACCACTCCAGTGCCCAGGGCCGGCCGGTGGAAGCGAAGTGGCCGACGTTCACGCACTCGGTCGCGCCGATCCGCATCCGGCGGGCCAGCGGCTGGTGGACGTGGCCGAAGAGGGCGTAGCGCGGCCGGGTGCGGCGGATGGCGTCGAGCAGGGCCCGGCTGCCGCGCTCGAAGCGGCGCGCCACGGTGTCGTAGACCAGCTCGGGCACCTCGGGCGGGATGTGGGTGCAGAGCACGTCGACCTCGCCGACCGCCTCGATCTTGGCGGCGTACTCCTCGTCGTCGATCTCGTACGGGGTGCGCATCGGCGTACGCAGGCCGCCGCCGACGAAGCCGAAGACGCGGCCGCCGATCTCGACGCGTTCGCCGTCCAGGACGGTGGTGCCGGGGGCGGCGTACTCGGGCCAGAGGGCGGGGATGTCGACGTTGCCGTAGGTGGCGTACGTCGGGGTGGGCAGTGCGGCGAACATCTCGGCGTACTGCCTGCGGACCGCCTCGGTGATCGCGGCGTTGCGGTCCATGCCCTGCCACAGCTGCCGGCCGAAGTCGCGGGCCTCGTCGAAGCGGCGGGCGGTGCGCAGGGCGACGATCCGGTCGGCGTTCTCGACGCCGAAGAGGTCGGGGAAGATGCCGCGCGAGTGGTCGGCGTAGTCGAGGAAGAGGACCAGGTCACCGAGGCAGATCAGGGCGTCGGCGCCGTCTCCGGCGCGGGCCAGCGCCCCGGTGTTGCCGTGCACGTCGCTGACCACATGGACGCGGGTGTTCGCTCCTGCTCGCATGAAAACAGCCTAGGGCCTGCGCAGAGGCCCCGGACCTGCGGTTACTTCCTGGTGCGTGTACGGGTGGACTACTGTGCGCGAAAGGACGTCCCGATATGTGTGACGCATAAGACATCTGGCCGGGACCCCCTATCCGGAACCGAGTACTGGTGGGTAACGTCCGGGCAGTCCAGTCGTGCTCACCCCACTGAGCACCCGCCATCTTGGACCGCGCCGGTGCGTCACACAGAGCCGTGGCACCGGAGCCCGATGAGGAGCAGCAGTCTTGCGCGAGTTCAGCCTTCCGGCCCTGTACGAGGTCCCCTCGGACGGCAACCTGACGGATCTCATCCGCCGCAATGCCGCTCAGCATCCCGATGTCGCGGTGATGAGCCGCAAAGTGGCGGGCGTCTGGACGGACGTCACCGCCGTCCAGTTCCTGGCCGAGGTCCGGACGGCCGCCAAGGGCCTGATCGCGGCGGGCGTCGAGCCCGGCGACCGCGTCGCCCTGATGTCGCGCACCCGGTACGAGTGGGTGCTGCTGGACTTCGCGATCTGGAGCGCGGGCGCGGTCACCGTGCCGGTGTACGAGACCAGCTCGCCCGAGCAGGTGCAGTGGATCCTCGGCGACTCGGGGGCCGTCGCGGTCCTGGTGGAGAGCGACACGCACGCCGCCGCCGTCGCCTCCGTGCGCGACCGGCTCCCCGGCCTGCGGCACGTCTGGCAGATCGAGCAGGGCGCCGTCGACACGCTCCGGGCCGAGGGCGAAGGGGTCTCCGAGGAGACCGTGGACCTGCGCAGCGCGGCGGCCCGGGCGGACGACCCGGCCACCATCGTCTACACCTCGGGCACCACGGGCCGCCCCAAGGGCTGCGTGCTGACGCACCGCAGCTTCTTCGCGGAGTGCGGCAACGTGGTGGAACGGCTCAAGCCCCTCTTCCGTACCGGCGAGTGCTCCGTCCTGCTCTTCCTGCCCGCCGCCCACGTCTTCGGGCGGCTGGTCGAGGTCGCCTCGGTGATGGCACCGATCAAGCTCGGCTGCGTCCCGGACATCAAGAACCTCACCGACGAGCTGGCCGCGTTCCGCCCGACGCTGATCCTCGGCGTTCCGCGCGTCTTCGAGAAGGTGTACAACGCGGCGCGCGCCAAGGCGCAGGCCGACGGCAAGGGCAAGATCTTCGACAAGGCCGCCGACACGGCCATCGCCTACAGCCGCGCGCTGGGCACCCCGCAGGGCCCCTCGCTGGGCCTGAAGTTCCGTCACAAGGTCTTCGACCGCCTGGTCTACGGCAAGCTGCGCGCGGTGCTCGGCGGGCGCGGCGAGCACGCCATCTCCGGCGGCGCCCCGCTCGGCGAGCGCCTGGGCCACTTCTACCGGGGCATCGGCTTCACCGTCCTGGAGGGCTACGGCCTGACCGAGTCCTGCGCGGCCACCGCCTTCAACCCGTGGGACCGGCAGAAGATCGGCACCGTCGGCCAGCCGCTGCCCGGTTCCGTGGTGCGCATCGCGGACGACGGCGAGGTGCTGCTCCACGGCGAGCACCTGTTCTCCGGCTACTGGAACAACGAGGCGGCGACGGCCGAGGCGCTGGCGGACGGCTGGTTCCACACCGGGGACATCGGCACGCTGGACGAGGACGGCTACCTCGCGATCACCGGCCGCAAGAAGGAGATCATCGTCACGGCCGGCGGCAAGAACGTCGCCCCCGCCGTCATCGAGGACCGCATCCGCGGCCACGCCCTGGTGGCGGAGTGCATGGTGGTCGGCGACGGGCGGCCCTTCGTGGGCGCGCTGGTGACGCTGGACGAGGAGTTCCTGGGCCGCTGGGCCGAGGAGCACGGCAAGCCGGCCGGCTCGACCGCGCTGACGCTGCGCGACGACCCGGAGCTGCTGGCCGAGGTGCAGCGCGCGGTGGACGACGGCAATGCGGCGGTCTCCAAGGCCGAGTCCGTCCGCAAGTTCCGCGTTCTGGGCGCCCAGTTCACCGAGGAGGCGGGCCACATCACGCCCTCGCTGAAGCTGAAGCGGAACGTGGTGGCGAAGGACTTCGCGGACGAGGTGGAGTCGATCTACCGCTCGTGAGCCTCACGTGGGCGAGGGGGCCCGCACCACACCGGTGCGGCCCCCCCCGCCCACGTATCAGAGCAGTTCCCGCAGCCGCTCCGCGAGCAGGTCCCAGCGCCACTTCTCCTCGACCCAGGCCCGGCCCCGCTCCCCCATGCGCCGCCGCAGCTCCGCGTCGCCCAGCAGCGCGGTGATCCGCTCCGCCGCCTCGCCGGGCTCGCCGCCGCGCACGACCCAGCCGGTCTCGCCGTCGAGCACCGCGTCCGGGGCGCCGCCGGAGTCACCGGCCACCACCGGCAGCCCGGTCGCGGACGCCTCCAGGTAGACGATGCCCAGGCCCTCCACGTCGAGGCCGCCGCGCCGGGTCCGGCAGGGCATCGCGAAGACGTCCCCGGCCCCGTAGTGCGCGGGCAGCTCCGACCAGGGCACCGCACCGGTGAACCGCACGGAGTCCGCCACCCCGGTGCGCGCGGCGAGCTTGCGCAGCTCGTCCTCGTAGGGCCCGCCGCCCACGACCAGCAGGACCGCGTCGGGCTGGGCGGCCAGGATCGCGGGCATCGCGAGGATCAGGGTGTCCTGGCCCTTGCGGGGCACCAGCCGGGACACGCAGACCACGACCGGGCGTTCGGTGAGCCCGAGCCGGGCCCGGACCCCGCCGCCGCCGGAGTCCGGGTGGAACGTCTTCTCGTCCACCCCGGGCGGCAGCTGCACCATGCGGCGGGCGGCTGCCGGGCTGAGCGCCGCGGCGATCCGGGAGCGGGTGTACTCGCCGAGGTAGGTCAGCGTGTCGGTGCCCTCGCCGATCCGGCGCAGCAGCTGCCGGGACGCGGGCAGCTGCGCCCAGGCCGCCTCGTGGCCGTGCGTCGTGGCGACGAGGCGGCGGGCGCCCGCCTCGCGCAGCGCCGGGCCCATCAGGCCGAGCGGAGCGGCGGCGCCGAACCAGACGGACGAGCAGCCGTGCGCGCGCAGCAGCTCCGTGGCCCGCCGGGTCACGCGCGGGGTCGGCAGCAGCATCGTCGTTCGGTCGCGGACGACGGTGAACGGCTGCTCGGCGTCGAAGGCGGCGGTGGCGGCCGCACCCTCGGCCCCGCGCTTCCAGGTGGAGGCGTAGACGACGACCCGGTCGGGGTCGAGCCGCAGCGCCATGTTGTGCAGGAACGCCTGGATGCCTCCCGGGCGGGGCGGGAAGTCGTTGGTCACGATCAAGGTCTTGTCCATCGCCGCCGACAGTACCGGGCCCCGGCGGCCGTGCCTGATGGCCCGCGCACAGGGCGTACGGGCATCATGGCTGTTTCGTACGGTGCACAGGACGGGTGAGGGCAGGTCATGACGGGTTCCAGCGGCACGCGTCCGGCGGCCTTCGCGGTGTGGGCGCTCACCAGGGCGGTGCTGCTGCTCTGGGTGACCAAGGTGGTCACCCCGCCCGGGCTCGACGTGACGAGCGACGTGTCGGTGATCTACCACGGCTGGTCCGAGGTGCTGCGCTCCGGCACCTACCCGCAGTCCGACGTCACCTGGCAGTACCCGCCGGTGGCGGCGCTGGCGGTCCTCTCCCCCGGCCTGCTGCCGTTCCTGGACTACGCCACCGCCTTCTTCGTGCTGGCGTTCCTGTGCGACGCGCTCGTCCTGGGGATGCTGCTGCGCGCGAGCGACGGTCCGGGCCGCCGGGCGGCCGGGGTGTGGGTGTGGGTGGCGGGCGTGCCGCTGCTCGGCACGACCGCCTACGCCCGGTACGACGTGATGGTGACGGCCGTGGCGGTGGCGGCGCTGCTGGCCGGGCTGCGGCACCCCCGGGTGCTGGGGGCGCTGGCCGCGTTCGGGGCGCTGCTGAAGGTGTGGCCGGCGCTGCTGCTGGCCGGGACGGCCCGGGGGCGCGCCACCCGGCTGGCGTGGTCGACGGCGGCGGCGGTGGCGGCCGGGCTGCTGCTGGCGTGTGTGGCGGCGGCGCCGGGGGCGCTGGCGTTCCTCGGCTTCCAGCGGGACCGGGGCACCGAGGTCGAGTCGCTGGGGGCGCTGGTCTTCCATGTGTGGCGGCAGTTCGGCTGGGAGGGCCGGGTGGAGCTGCACTACGGCTCGCTGGAGTTCCTGGGGCCGCACGTGCCGCTGGTGAGCACGCTGGCGCTGGGGCTGAGCGTGGCCGCGTTCGGCTGGCTGCTGGTGTGGCGGCTGCGGGCGCGGACGTTCGGGGTGAGTACGCCGGCGGACGCGGCGTTCACGGCGGTGCTGCTGTTCACCACGACGAGCCGGGTCATCAGCCCGCAGTACATGCTGTGGCTGGTGGGCCTCGCGGCGGTGTGCCTGGTGCTGCGGGAGAGCCGGATGGGGTGGCCGGCCCTGCTGGTGGTGGCGGCCACGGGCGTGACGCAGCTGGAGTTCCCGATCGGCTTCGTCCATGTGGTGTCGAGCGACGCGCAGGGCCTGACGCTGATGTTCCTGCGCAACGGGCTGCTGGTCGCCGCGTGCGTGCTGGCGGCCCTGCGGCTGTGGCGGGACACGGTCGTACGGGCCCCGGGGCGCGAGCCGGTACCGGAGGCGGCGGAGGCCGTGCTCAGTCGAGCCGGTCGCGCAGATACACCCGCCAGCGCGCCGTGAAGTCCTGCGGAGTCGTGCCCAGCACCTCGTGCAGGGCGTCCTCGACCGCCCCGTCGCGCCCGTGGTGGGCACCGACGGCCCGGTAGAAGGCGAACAGCTTGTCCTCGCCCCAGCGGGCGGCGATCAGCTCGCAGGCCAGCCAGCCGCCCTCGTACGCCTTCGCCAGCCGGTCCGCGTCCCCCGCGAAGGCGAAGTCCTCGTCCTCGGGCAGCCCGGCCGGCACGTCACCGGCCCGGACGGCGTCGGCCAGCTCGGGGGCGATCTCCTCGGCGGTCCGGTCCCGGTCCCGGTAGGCCGCCCAGTCCGCGAAGCCCTCGGAGAGCCAGGTCGGGGTGGCCGGCGAGGTCTGCCTGCGGGTGGCCACGTGGGCGGTCTCGTGGGTGAGGACGACGCGCTGCCCGAAGCCGCCGAGCAGGGCGTACGCCTCCGGGTTGACGATCACCCGGTCGGCTGGGGCCTTCCCGGTGGTGCCGGTCTCGCCGGTGGTGACGGCCGCTATGCCCTTGTAGTTCGAGGCGGGCGACCCGAGCAGCCGGCCCATCTCCGTCACGCTGTCCGGCACCAGCACCACCACGCGCCCCGCCCACCGCTCCGGCCAGGCGGCGGAGACCGCGGGCACCGCCTCGTCCGCCGTCGCCGCGATCGCGTCCAGCTCGTCCCGGGAGCGTCCGACGCCCAGGACCAGGCTGTGCCTTCCGCGCACCACCTCGACGTCGCCCTGCTCCCACAGCTGCCCGGCGCTGCCGTCGGCGGCCCGGTCCGCGGTGACGTACCAGCGGCCGTCCGCCGGGTCGCGGGCCAGGTCCACCACCCGGTCGACGGAGACCGGGGCGCTGTCGTAGCCCGCGATCCGGTAGCCGAGCGTGACGTCGGCGGTGACCCGGTCCGCCCCGTGCCGGGTGAGACGCGTCAGCCGGTACGCCCAGGAGCCGAGCGGCACGTCCGCCAGCCGGGCGAGCTCCCGGCGCTGGGCGGTGCGCAGCGCGGTGGCGTCCGGGGCGACGGCGGCGGCGTAGGCGGCCGGGTCGTGGCGGAGCACGGCGGCGGCGCGCCGGTCCAGGGTGGCGCGGACGCCCCGGGAGGTGCTGTCGGGCGCCCGGTCGGCCGGGGCGGAGCAGCCGGCGGCGCACAGCAGCGCGGCGAGCAGGGCACCCGCCGCCCGCCGCCCGCCTCGCCTGCGCACCCGTTCGACCACATGACGAGCGTACGGGCTGTCGCCGCGGTCAGACCCGGGTGACCGAGGAGACGGGCATCATGCCGACGGGGTCGTAGCGGACCGGGGCGCCCGGGTACGGAGCATGGATGACCTGGCCGTTCCCGACGTACATGGCGATGTGGCTGGCGTCCGCCCGGTAGGCGACGAGGTCCCCGGGGCGGGCCTCGGACAGCGGCACCATGTGCCCCGCGTACCGCTGGGCCTGCGAGGTCCGGGGCAGGCTCACCCCGGCCTGGGCCCAGGCCCACTGCATCAGCCCGGAGCAGTCGAACCCGGAGGGCCCGCTGGCGCCCCACACGTAGGGCCGGCCGAGCGCCTGCTGTGCCGCCAGGACGGCCGCGGCAGCGCGGGAGGAACCCGCCGGGAGCCCGGCCAGCAGCCCGGCGCCCGGGTCGCGTCCGTCGCGCGAGGCGCGGGCCAGGGCGGCCCGCTCGGAGGCCGGCAGCGACCTCAGCAGCTGCCTGGCCCGGGCGAGCTTGCGTTCGACGGTCCGCTTGTGGCGGCTGACGGCCTCCCGGCCGCGCTCCAGGCCGGCCAGCGAGCGGGCGGCCTCGGTCCGGACCTGGGCGAGCGCCCGCTGGGCCTTGCGCAGTTCGGCGAGGGCGGTGGCCCGGTGGGCGTCGGCCATGGTGACGGCGGCGGCCCGGTCGAGGTAGCTGTCCGGGTCCGAGGTGAGCAGCAGGGCCAGCGCGGGGTCGATGCCGCCCGCCCGGTACTCCGCCCGGGCCGCGGAGCCCAGCTCCTCGCGCATCCGGTTGATGCGTTCCTGGCCCCGCGCGGCCCGGTCCTGGGCCCGGCTCACCTCGCCGCGCAGCCGGGTCACGTCCTCGCCGGCCCTGTTGTACTGCTCGGTGGCGCGCTCGGCCTCGGCGTACAGGTGGTCGACGCGGGCCCCGGCGGACTGCGGGGTGTCGTGCGGCTCGGCGTTCGCGGTGGCGGCGCCGAGTGTCGGGGCCGCGGTCGCGGCCGCCGCCGTCAGGACGGTGGCCCGGGCACCGCGGCCGGTACCGGGCTGTGTGGAACGGCGATGGGACCCCACAGGACGCCGCACTCCCTTCCGCTGGACACAGACGCGCGCGGCCCTGCCGCCCGGGTGGGCGGACCGACGTACGGGAGCCGCGACAGCAGGCAGACAGTAGCCGCGTGATCACGGAGCGGACAAAGACACGCCGGACCGGTGGGGGCCACACACAGTGACGCCCCGCCGGTGACCTGTGGTCTCCGGCGGGGCGGGCGTCAGTACGGGGCGCGGAAATTCGCCCGTTCGGGCGCGGTTCAGATGCGCACGGCGGCGTAGATGCTGCCGATGGTGCTCATCGACTCGTAGCGCACGTAGGCGCCGGGGTACGGGGCGTGCAGGACCTGGCCGCCGCCCGCGTAGAGGCCCACGTGCTCGTTGCCGTTGAAGAAGACCAGGTCGCCGGGGGCCAGCTGGCTGACGCCGATCCGGTGGCCCTGGTTGACCTGGGTGTACGTGGTGCGGGTGATGTTGACGCCGGCCTGGGCGTAGGCCCACATGGTCAGGCCCGAGCAGTCGAAGGAGTTGGGGCCGGTGGCCGAGGGGACGTAGGGCTTCCCGATGCGGGTGGCGGCGGCGTTGAGGGCGGCGGCGCCGAGGCCGGACGCGGGGGCCTCGTTGCCCAGGTCGACGCGGGCGCCCGCGTCACGGCTGGCGCGGGCCTCGTCCTGCCGGATCTTCGCCTGCTCGGCCTCGGTGAGGGTGTTGAGGAGGCGGCGCGCCTCGGCCAGCTTCTCCTGCTGCTTCTTCTTCTTCTCGCCGAGCGTCTTGCGGACGGAGGCGAGGTCGCTGAGCTTGTCCTGGGCCTCCTTGCGCTGCTGCGCGAGGGCCCGCTGCTTCTCCTGGACCTTCGACAGGGCCTCGGTCTGCTTGGCCGTCAGCTGGTCGAGCGCGGACGCCTGGTCCAGGAAGCTGTCCGGGTCGGAGGAGAGGAAGAGCTGGACGGAGGGGTCGATACCTCCGGAGCGGTACTGCGCGGCGGCGAGGGAACCGAGGCCGGTACGGAGCTGGTTCAGCTCCCCCTGGCCGCGGGCCACCTTGTCCTGGATCGCGCTGATCTGCTTCTCGAGCTTCTCCTGCTTCTCCTTGGCCCCGTTGTACTGCTCGGTGGCCGCTCCGGCCTGGTGGTAGAGATCGTCGACCTTCGCCTTGACCTCGTTCTTGGTCGGCTTGGGGTCGGCGTGAGCGGCCTGGGAGGACAGGGCGACGGCCGCGGCTGCGGTCGCGGTGAGCACGGTCACACGAGTGCGGCTCGGCTGCTTGGGACGACGGTGGGACGCCACGAAGGCGAGCTCCTTCTTCCTCGAGCCGCCTACCGGATCTGTGGGGGGAGGAGAGATCCCCGGCTCCGTGCACATCACGGACTCGGCGGTTCCTTCGCCGCCACCCCGGATGGGTGATCGACCGCGCGAAGGTTCGAGGCCCGACCCTAGTGACCATCTTGTGATCAGTTCAAATCCTCGCAGGAAAAATCTCGTCACACACGGCACTTCTTTGCCCGCACCCCACGGCGTGTAGCGACGACTTGACGGACCGTTCCCTGATCTCGGGCGAACTCCCCGCAAGAGGCGCTAAACCCGCGAAAGCCGCTTCAGGAGCAAGGCGGACGCAACGGGTCTGGCCCCCGCCTTCGCCACTCCGTCGGCCACCTCGCGGTCGGTGGAGACCACCACCACGGGCCGTCCCGGCGGCTCCGCGCGCGCCAGTTGACGGATCAGCTCGTCGGCGGTGACCCCCGGCTTGCTGAACAGCACCCGCACCCCGCGCGGCGGCGCCAGCAGCACCGGGGCGGCCAGTTCCGCCCCGTCGAACACACACGTCACCTCGGCACCCGTGCGCGCCGCGAGGACCGAGAGCCCGCCGAGCAGCCGCAGCCGCTGCTTCTCCAACGGCATCTGCGGATAACCCGTCTTGGTGACGTTGTAGCCGTCCACGATCAGGTGGGCCTGCGGCAGCTCCAGGAGCTGGTCGAGCAGTGCCGGGTCGGTCTCCGAAAGGGCCCTGGCCGCGATGTCCTTGGGCGACATCCGGCCGGGCTCCACCGCGTCCACACTGTCCGCCGGCCGCATCGACGAGGGCGGCAGCGCCAGTTCCCGCCGCAGCCCGCCGGCCGCTTCGAGCACCGTGTCCAGCAGCAGCCGCAGCCGCATGTCCTCGACGGAGCGCCCTTCCCGGGCCGCCCGGCGGCCGGCCTCGACGGACGCCTCCGCCTCCCCGAGCCGCGCCCTCAGCCGCCGGGTCTCGCTCTCCGCGGCGGACACCTGGGCGGCCGCCTCGGCGCGTACGGTCTCGGTCTCGGCCTTGGACCTGCGCAGCGCCGCCTCACCGCGCTTGACCTCGCTGAGCGCGCTGCGCAGTTTGCGCTGGAGGGAGTCCGCCTCCTTGCGGGCGGCGTCCAGTTCGGCGCGGAGCCGTTCCGTCTCGCTCTTCGTCTGGGCCCTGGCCTCGGCCAGCTCCTCGCGCAGCCGCGCCACTTCGCGCCGGCTCTCCTCGCCGGCCCGCTCGGCGTCGGCGCGCTGGACCTCCTCGCCGGCCGCAGCGACCAGCTTCACCCAGCCCTCGGGGCGCAGGACGTACGCCGCCGCCGCCACGTCCACCGGGTCGGCTGCGGCGGGCGGCGCGCCGGACTCCACGGCACCCGCCAGCTCCGGCTGGGCCTCCCTGAGCCGGTCACCGATGCGGTGGCGGAACCGTTCGTCGTTCGCCACGGCGGCCGCCATGGCGTTCCCGGCGAACTTGGCGCGGCGCGACGCCGTGAAACGGGCGTACTGCCTCAGCTGGGCGGGCAGTTCGGCGACCGTGAGCCCGCCGAACGCGTCGGACACCAGCGCGACGACCCGGCGCCGTACCCCTTCGGGCAGCGGGCGGTCGAGCGCCTCCACGGCGTCATCGGCCCCGTCGGCCGACGCGGCGCCGCCCTCGGGCTGCTCCACCATCCGTCACCCCATTGTGTTGTCTCCGCCCGGCCCCCTCAGGAGTCGGCACCCGGCCTGTCGACGAGCTCGATCTGGTCCACCGCGTTGCACCAACGACAACGGACCGACTCGATGGTCTCACTGACCACCTCGCGTTCCTCGACGCTCGACTCACCGGCCAGGTCGAGGTGCACGTACTCCACGACCTTCGAGGACCGCGTCACGTCGAAGCGCGTGAGGTTCCCGCAGAGCGTGCAGCGCCAGCGAGTGGTGTCGGTCGGCTGGGGAACGGTCGTCATCGTGCGTCCTCTTTCGTCGAGCCGTGAGCTGCCGGACAAGGGTCTCGCGGTGCGCCGTCGAACTGCGGATGTCCACCTGTCACCCTACGGCCTCGGCGCTTACCGCCGGCACGGCGAGGCGGTCTGTCCCGTTCGCTCCGTTTGCGTCATGCTCTGTCCATGATCGATCGGCGGGCCGTTGCGGGCAGGCTCCTGCGCGCGGCCACTTCGGGCGGGCCACCGGTGACGTACGCCCTCATCGCCCTGTGCTGCGCGGTCTTCGTGATCAGCCCGCTCTCCGGCTTCGTCCCGGTGCGCGGCGGTGCCGACGCGCTGCTCGCCGCGCAGGCGGGCTACTTCGAACGGTGGGGGGTGATCCCGAGCGAGCTGTGGGACGGCTCGGCGCCCGCCCTGCTCACCCCGTTCACCGCGCTCTTCGTGCACGGCAGCTGGCTGCACCTGCTGGGCAACATGCTGTTCCTGTACGTGTTCGGCGCGATGGCCGAGGAGCGCATGGGGCACACCGAGTTCGCCCTGTTCTACCTCGGCTGCGGCTACCTCGCGCTGCTCGCGTACGCCGCCGCGCACGCCACGTCCGACCAGACGCTCGTCGGGGCGTCCGGGGCGATCTCGGCGGTGCTCGGGGCGTTCCTCTACCTCTTCCCCCGGGCCCGGGTGACCAGCGTCTTCCCGTTCCTGCTGTTCCTGCCGCTGCGCTTCCCGGCGTGGGTGGTGCTGATCTTCTGGTTCGTACTCCAGTGGCTGGCCGCCGAGGGCGCGGGAAGCGGCCCGGGTGTGGCGTACCTGGCGCACGTGGTGGGCTTCGCGACCGGGTTCCTCTACGCCTGGGTGCGTTATGGGCGTAACGCTAGAGTGAAGTCTCCAGCCACGGCCACCGAGGGAGAAACACAGCCGTGATCACCGCGATCGTGCTCATCAAAACCAGCGTGGACCGGATTCCCGAGATCGCCGAGGCCATCGCCGCGCTGGACAGCGTCAGCGAGGTCTTCTCGGTCACCGGCACCTACGACCTGATCGCCATGGTCCGGGTGGCCAAGCACGACGACCTCGCCGAGGTCATCCCCGGCCGGATCAGCAAGATCCAGGGCGTCGAGGGGACCGACACCCACGTCGCCTTCCGCACGTACTCGCAGCACGACCTGGAGGCCGCGTTCTCCATCGGCCTGGACGCGTAGGGCCGCCCGGTCCTCAGAGCTGGGCGGCGCCCCGGTCCGGCACGCAACGGCCGTCCTCGGTGCGGTACTTCCAGCGCGCCCCGTCGCTCACCAGCTCCCGGACCGCGCGCAGGAAGCGCTCGACGTGCTCGTCCGGGGTCCCGGCGCCGAAGCTGACCCGGATCGCGTTCAGGGACCTCTCGCCGGGCCGGGCCTCCGGCGCGCCGCACTCCCCCGCCTCGCCCGGGTCGCTGCCGAGCAGGGTGCGCACGAGCGGGTGGGCGCAGAACAGACCGTCGCGCACCCCGATGCCGTACTCGGCGGACAGGGCGGCGGCGAAGTGGGAGCTGTTCCAGCCCTCCACCACGAACGAGATCACGCCGACCCGCGGCGCGTCGTCGCCGAACAGCGAGAGCACCTTGACCTCGGGGACCTCGGCGAGCCCCGTCAGGACCTCGCGGACGAGGCGCTGCTCGCGGGCGACCAGCCGGTCGAACCCGGCCTCGGTGAGCGCCTTGCAGGCGGAGGCGATGGAGTGGACGCCGATGACGTTGGGCGAGCCGGCCTCGTGGCGGGCCGCGGTGGTGTGCCACTCGACGTCCACGCCGCCGTCCGCGCGCCGGGCCACCGTGCGCGACGCTCCGCCGCCGGCCAGGTACGGCTCCGCGTCGCGCAGCCAGTCGGCCCGGCCGGCCAGGACGCCCGAGCCGAACGGCGCGTACAGCTTGTGCCCGGAGAAGGCGACCCAGTCCACGTCCAGCTCGGCGATGTCCACCGGGTGGTGCGGGGCGAGCTGGGCGGCGTCCAGGACGATCCGGGCACCGTGCGCGTGGGCGGCGGCGGCCAGCTCCCGAGCGGGCCAGAGCTCGCCGGTGACGTTGGAGGCGCCGGTGACGCAGACCAGCGCGGGGCCGTAGGGCTCCCGGTCGGAGAGGGCCCGCTCCAGGGTGGCGACGGCCTGGGCGGGGGTGCGCGGGGCGTTCAGGTAGGTGACGTGGGCGTCGCGCCAGGGCAGCAGCGAGGCGTGGTGCTCGGTCTCGAAGACGAAGACCTGGCAGTCGGCGGGCAGCGCGGCGGCCAGCAGGTTCAGCGAGTCCGTCGTGGACCGGGTGAAGACCACCTGGTCCTCGGGACGGCAGCCCAGGAACTCCGCCACGGTGGCCCGGCTGGACTCGAAGAGGTCCGTGGACAGCTGCGAGAGGTACCCGGCGCCCCGGTGCACGCTGCCGTAGTACGGGGCGTACGCGGCCACGTCGTCCCAGACCCGCTTCAGCGCCGGGGCGCTCGCGGCGTAGTCCAGCGCGGCGTAGCCGACCTCGCCGCCGGTGACCAGCGGGACGAGGACATCCTCGCCCAGAACCGGCAGCGGGGCACAAAGCGACTGGTCGGCGGCAGCGGTGTAGACAGACATGGCGAACTCCCGTAACAGGCAGGCGAATTCCGCGCGCCGGCGGATACGCGGCAGCACGGAGTGAAAGAGAAGAGGGGTGTGCGGAGAAGGGCCTCGGGCCCTAACGCATTCGCTTGCTCACAAGAGGCTCCCTGAGGACCAAGGACCCCACGGGTGGACGTCACGCGACGTCGAGGGGTCCGCGCTTGCCACAGACCTCGCTGCCTGCGGCCCGGTCTTCACCCGGGGCACCCCGCCACGGACGGAGGGTTGCCGGACAGCGGGCCGGGGCCGTAGTCGCTGTCACTCATGACCTGCGCAGCATCTTGCCATACGTACGGGAACGCGCAAGGCGCAGTCCGCGATCCGGACCGCGCCCCGCTCACATCGCCGCGCTCACGCGTTGCTGGCGACGACCCATCTCTCCAGCACCCGCCCGGCCTCACCCGAGTCGATGGACTCGGCGGCCTTCGCCATACCGGCCCGGATCTGCTCGGTGAGCGACCCCTCTCCCGGGTCCAGCGCGACCAGCGCCGCCGCCGAGTTGAGCAGCACCGCGTCCCGTACCGGCCCGGTCTCCCCGGCCAGCAGCCGGCGCGCCACATCCGCGTTGTACGAGGCGTCGGCGCCGCGCAACGCCTCCACCGGGACCAGGTCGACGCCCACGTCGCGCGGGTCGAAGGACTCCTCGCGGACCACGCCGTCCCGGGCCACCCAGACCCGTGAGGTCGCCGTGGTGGTCAGCTCGTCCAGGCCGTCGTCGCCCCGGAACACCAGGGCGGAGTTGCCGCGCTCGGCGAGCACGCCCGCGACGATGGGGGCCATGCGCAGGTCGGCCACCCCGATCGCCTGGGAACGCACCCGGGCCGGGTTGGTGAGCGGCCCGAGGATGTTGAACGTGGTGGGCGCGCCCAGCTCCGCACGGGCCTTGGCCGCGTGGCGCAGGGCGGGGTGGAACTTCACCGCGAAGCAGAAGGTGATGCCCGCCTCCTCGGCCACCTCCACGACGCGCCGCGGGGACAACTCCAGGTTGACGCCGAGCTTCCCGAGCACGTCGGACGAGCCGCTGGCCGACGAGGCGGAGCGGCTGCCGTGCTTGACGACCTTGGCGCCGGTCCCCGCGATCACGATGGCGGACATGGTGGAGATGTTGACCGTCTTGGCCATGTCGCCGCCGGTGCCGACGATGTCGACGGTCCGGCCGGGCACGTCGATGGTCGTGGCGTGCTCGTACATCGCACGCACCAGGCCGGAGACCTCCGTGACGGTCTCGCCCTTGGCGCGCAGGGCCACCGCGAAACCGGCGATCTGCGCGTCGGTGGCCTCGCCGCTCATGACGCGGTCCATGGCCCACGCGGTGGCGTCGGCGCTCAGGTCCTCGCCGCGCAGCAGGGGGATCAGCACGCTGGGCCAGGAGAAGGCCGCCACGCTGTCGCCGCCGTCCGGGGTCACAACGTTCATGGTCCGCTCCTGGGGTCCACAGCCGATAAGGAAGGGCTCCACCCTATCGAGCCCCCGGGGACGGCAAAGAGCCCCGTCCAGCGGATGGACGGGGCTCTCGCCGTGGCGGTCAGAACGGGTGATCAGTGGTGGCCGTGGCCGCTGGTGATCTCCTTGTACTCCTCGGTGGTGGGCTTGGCGATCTGGTTGTCCTCGCCGTACAGGCTCTTGCTGAGCCGCGCCCGGACCTTGGTGATCGCGGAGACCTTGCGCTCCACGCCGTTCTCGTCGACCGTCGGGCCGATCTCGAGCGGCTTGTACTGCTCGTGCGCGGTGAGCTTGTACCGGGCCTCCGGCGACAGCGGCTCGTGGACCTCGACGAACTCACCGTGCGGCAGGCGCTTGATGAGACCCGACTCGCGGCCGTGCAGCACCTTCTCCTTGTCGCGGCGCTGGAGGCCGAGGCAGATCCGGCGGGTCGCGACGAACGCGATGACCGGGCCGACGAAGAAGGCGATACGGACGAACCAGCTGATCGAGTTGAGCGAGAGGCTGAAGTGCGTCGCCCAGATGTCGTTGCCGCCGCCGATCAGCATGACGAAGTAGATCGTCACCCAGGCGACACCGAGGGCCGTCCGGGTCGGCGCGTTGCGCGGCTTGTCCAGGATGTGGTGCTCGCGCTTGTCGCCGGTGATCCAGGACTCGATGAACGGCCACAGGGCCAGCGCACCGAGCACCACACCGAAGAGGACCAGCGGGATGAAGACACCCAGGACCAGCGTGTGGCCCCAGAGGTTGATCTCCCAGCCCGGCATCACACGGACGAAGCCCTCCGCGAAGCCCATGTACCAGTCCGGCTGGGCGCCCGTGGACACCTGGTCGGGACGGTACGGGCCGATCGCCCAGATCGGGTTGATGGAGGCGATCGCCGCGATGATCGCGATGAAGCCGAAGACCAGGAAGAAGAACCCGCCGGCCTTCGCCATGTACACCGGCAGCAGCGGCATGCCGACGACGTTCTTGTTCGTCTTGCCGGGACCCGCGAACTGGGTGTGCTTGTGGTAGAAGACCAGGATCAGGTGGCCGACCACGAGCCCGAGCATGATGCCCGGCAGCAGCAGGATGTGGATCGAGTAGAACCTCGCGATGATGTCGCCGCCGGGGAACTCCCCGCCGAACAGGAACATCGAGATGTACGTACCCACGATCGGCGTCGACAGGATCGCGCCCTGGGTGAAGCGGACACCCGTACCGGAGAGCAGGTCGTCCGGCAGCGAGTAACCGGTGAAACCGGTGAACATGCCGAGGACGAACAGCAGGAAGCCGAACAGCCAGTTGATCTCGCGCGGCTTGCGGTACGCGCCGGTGAAGAAGACGCGCATCATGTGCACGAACATGCCGGCCAGGAAGATGACCGCGGCCCAGTGGTGGATCTGCCGGACCAGCAGACCACCGCGGACGTCGAAGCTGATGTCCAGCGTCGAGGCGTACGCCTCCGACATCCGGATGCCCTGCATGGGCTCGTACGGGCCGTGGTAAACGACCTCGTTCATGCTCGGGTGGAAGAACAGCGTCAGATACACACCCGTGAGGATGATGATGATGAAGCTGTAGAGGCAGATCTCACCGAGCATGAAGGACCAGTGGTCCGGGAAGATCTTGCGCATGTTGGCCTTGGCGAGGGAGTAGATCCCCAGCCGGCCGTCCGCCCAGTCGGCCACCCGCTCACCGGCGGGCGCCTTGCGGTTGCCCGGCGCCGCTGCGCCGGGCGTGTTCGTCGCAGTACTCATCCGCGCTCCCAGAATGCAGGACCGACGGGCTCTTCGAAGTCACCGAGCGCCTGGAGGTTGCCCTCGCTGTTCACGCCGATCCGCAGCTGCGGGAGGGCGTGGCCGGCCGGACCGAAGATGACGCGGGCGCCGTCGGAGAGGTCGAAGGTGGACTGGTGGCACGGGCAGAGCACGTGGTGCGTCTGCTGCTCGTACAGGCTGATCGGACAGCCGACGTGCGTGCAGATCTTCGAGAAGGCGACGATGCCCTCGTGCGCCCACTCGCGCTCGCGCTTGTCCTTGATGTCGTCCGGCTCGATGCGGATGATCATCAGGGCGGCCTTGGCGATCTGCGTCTGGAAGTCCTCGTCGTGCTCCTCCAGGCCCTCGGGCATGGCGAAGGTCAGCGAACCGACGACGACGTCCTCGGGGCGCAGCGGCTCCATCGTGTTCATGTTGACGAGCTGCTTGCCCTCGGCCCACAGGGTCTTGCGGAGCTTCTTCTCCGGCAGCGGACCCAGGTCGCGCAGCAGCACCACGCCGGAGAGCGGCACCAGGGCCAGCGCACCGAACATCGTGTTGCGGATCAGCTTGCGCCGGCCGAGCGCGGACTCCCGCGCGCCGTCCGCGAAGTCGGACAGGACCTTCGCCTTGACCTCGGGCGACGCCTCGATGGGGTGCCGGTCGTCGGCGACCTCGACGTCGGACATCAGGGTGCGCGCCCAGTGGACGGCGCCCGCGCCGATCAGGAAGAGCGCCAGCCCCAGGGTCAGACCCAGGGAGAAGTTGAGCGCGCTGACATGACCGAACGGGAAGATGAAGACGATCTTGTCGACCGGGAAGATGACGTAGGAGGCGATGAAGCCCACCGTCGCCAGCATGGACAACAGGAACATGAACGCGACGGTGCGCTCGGAGCGCTTCGCGGCCCGCTCGTCGATGTCCTGGATGCGCGGCTTGTGGGCCGGCAGCCCCGGGTCGGCGAACGGGTCGTCGTGCGCCTTGTCTACCGCGTCGTGCGCGGCGCCCTGCTCGTCGGGCAGGTTCTCTTCTGGAATCTCTTGGCTACTCATGACTTCTTGGCCTTAGCGGTGTGGGCCGCGACCCAAATGGCAACTGCGATCAGACCGCCCAGACCGAAGATCCAGCCGAACAGGCCCTCGCTGACCGGACCCAGGCCACCGAGTGCGAGGCCGCCGGGGGACTCGGCTTCGGAGCCGTTCACGGTCTTGACGTAGGCGATGATGTCCCGCTTCTGCTTCTCGGGCATCGTCGAGTCCGGGAAGGACGGCATGCTCTGCGGGCCGGTCAGCATGGCCTCGTAGATGTGCTTCGGGTCCACGCCGTCCAGGTCCGGCGCGTACTTGCCGTTCGTCAGTGCGCCACCCTTGCCGGTGAAGTTGTGGCACTGCGCGCAGTTGGTACGGAACAGGTCGCCACCCTTGGCGATGTCCGCACCCTCAGGGCTGACCTGGCTCTTGGTCGGGACGACCGGACCGGCGCCGAGCGACGCGACGTAGGCCGCGAGCTGGTCGATCTCGGCCTGGCTGTAGATGACCTTCTTCTTCGGTACCTGGGCGCCAGGCTGCTGCGCGGGCATGCGGCCCGTACCGACCTGGAAGTCCACGGCGGCGGAGCCCACGCCGACAAGCTGCGGCCCGTCGGAGGTGCCCTGACCGCCGGTTCCGTGGCAGCTGGCGCAACCGACGGAGTACAGCTTCTTGCCCTCGTCGATGGCGAGGGACTGGGCGGTGTCGTCGGCCTGCGCCTTACTCGCGGGCGCGAACGCGGCGTACAGCCCCCCGGTGGCCGCCAGCGCGAGGAGTAGTACGACGACCGCCGCCAACGGATGGCGTCGTCGTGCGGAGAGCTTTTTCACGGATTACCCCGGTGTCAGGATCTTCTGCGTCGATGCTGGATGTGGTTCGGGCTCGGGCCCGGTTACTTGATCATGTAGATCGTGGCGAAGAGGCCGATCCACACGACATCGACGAAGTGCCAGTAATAGGACACGACGATGGCGGCGGTCGCCTGTTCATGGGTGAACCTCTTGGCCGCGTATGTCCTGCCCAGGACGAGCAGGAAGGCGATGAGACCGCCTGTCACGTGCAGACCGTGGAAGCCGGTGGTCAGGTAGAACACCGAGCCGTACGGGTCGGAGGACAGCGAGAGGCCGTCCTTCTTCACCAGCTCGGTGTACTCGAAGACCTGGCCTCCGATGAAGATCGAACCCATCACGAAAGTGATCACGAACCACGCACGGAGCTTCTTCACATCGCCCCGCTCCGCGGCGAAGACGCCGAGCTGGCAGGTGAGTGAGGAGAGCACCAGGATCGTGGTGTTCGTCGCCGAGAACGGGAAGTTCAGGGCGGACGCCATTTCCTTCCAGTGTTCCGGTCCGGTCACCGATCGCAGGGTGAAGTACATCGCGAAGAGGGCCGCGAAGAACATCAGCTCGGAACTCAACCAGATGATGGTTCCGACGCTGGTGAGGTTCGGTCGATTGACCGACGGGTGCGCGTGCCCGGTTTCTACTGTCGTTGCTGTCGCCACGACCGACATTATGTCGGTCGCTTATCCCGCCCTCACTCCGGGGGGTGCCGTTCGGTGTGTCAGAGGGGTGTGTCCTGCCCGAACGGCCCATGGAAGGGCTGTGCGAACCGGTGCTGACACGCAGTCGGGCGGAGTACGATCCGCGCATCGGACGGCTCTCGCCCACCGAGCGCCCCGAGTGCCCCGAAGACACGGATGTCACGGAGGAACCATGCAGCCGACCGCCACGGTCCTGGTCTACAGCGACAACGCGCACACCCGTGAGCAGGTGAGGCTGGCAGCAGGGCGCAGGCCCGCGGCGGACGTGCCGCCGGTGGAGTTCCTGGAGTGCGCCACCCTGCCCGCCGTCCTGGACGCCCTGGAGCACGGGGGCGTCGACGTCTGCGTGCTGGACGGCGAGACCGCTCCGGCGGGCGGCATGGGCGTCTGCCGGCAGATCAAGGACGAGATCTTCCGCTGCCCGCCGGTCCTGGTCCTCATCGGACGCCCGCAGGACGCCTGGCTGGCCACCTGGAGCCGCGCGGACGCCGCGGTGACGCTGCCGGTGGAGCCGGTGGAGTTCGCGGACGCCCTGGCCGCCCTGCTGCGTACACGGCTGTCCGTGGGGGCCTGAGCCCCCACGGACGGGTCGCACGGTCAGACCTGGGGGCGCAGCCGCGCCGCCTCGACCGTGTCGGCCCGCGGCGCGGTGGTGTCGTTCTTCAGCGCGCTGCCCTTCTGCCACTTGGCCCAGGACAGGTTCCAGTCGCCGTAGCCGTTGTCGAAGGGCGTCATCGTCTCGCCGTCGCTGCCGACGACGCTGACGATGTCGCCCTCGCGCACGGTGTTGAAGAACCACTCGGCCTCGCTGGTGCTCATGCCGGTGCAGCCGTGGCTGACGTTGGCGTACCCCTGCGAGCCGGTGGACCAGGGCGCCGCGTGCACGTATTCGCCACTCCATGTCACCCGGGTGGCCCAGTAGACGTCGAGGTCGTACGAGTCCGAGGACCCGGCGGCGATTCCGATGGACTCACCGCGCATACGTACGTACTGCTCCTTTCCGAGCACGACCTTGACGCCGTTGCGCGTGTCGAAGCCCGGCTTGCCCGTGGTGACTGGGATGGTGTTGATCACTTCGCCGTTGCGGAGCACCGTCATGGAGTGCTCGGAGGCGTCCGTGATGGCCTCTATGCGGTCCCCCGTGGTGATCTTCAACGCCTTGGCGGGGGCTCCGTAGAGCGCGTTGGTGACCTTTATGCCGGTCAGGTTGGAGCTGACTTCGATGTCGGCCTTCGCCGGCCAGTACTCCTTGGGCCGGTAGTGCAGCGTCTTGTCGTCGACCCAGTACCAGGAGCCGGTGACCGCGGGCGTGGAGCGGACCCGCAGTCCGCGCTCGACGGTGGCGCGTGAGGCGTTGTCCGTGACGGGGGCGCTGAGCGTGGCGACGAGGGGCTGGCCGACGCCGTAGGTGCCCGCCCGAGGGCCGAAGGTGACCTCGAGGAACTTGGTGGCCTTGGCGGTGTCGAAGGACATCGTGCGGGTGCCGGGGGCCCCGTCGTCGTCCTCCATACGGACCTTGACGGTGTAACGGGTCCCTGCGGCCAGCGGAGCGGTGGAGTGCCACCGGTGTCCGTCGGCGTCGAGTTCGCCCGCCAGATGGCGTCCTGCGGCGTCCACGGCCGATACGTCGGTGATCCGGCCGTCGTCGGCGTCGACCCGGATCTCCAGGGGCTTGTCGGGGTCGACCTTCTTGCCGCCGTCGGGCGTGTTGAAGGACACCTCGTCGGCCGCGTCGAACGGCTGGGCCGACAGGGGGTGGCCATCGGAATCCCCGCAGGCTGCCGCCCCGGCGACCAAGGTCGCGGCCAGCAGAGTGCAGCTCACTACGGGACGGATGCGCAGCGTGTGGTTCATGGACTCACGCTAAGAACATTCGTCCGTTTCAGCGCGCGGGACGACTGCAAACGGGGGGCCGGCCACTTCTCGTCGAAGTGTCGGCCCCCCGTCAGGTGGAGCGGTGTGCTAGCGGCTGACCGGTCTCACTGGGTGCGGTTCTCACCGCGGTAGTACTCGAACACCCAGCCGAAGAGGCCGATCAGGAGCAGCGGCGCCGAGAAGAACAGCAGCCACCAGCCGAAGACGACGCCCAGGAAGCCGAAGGCACCGCCGATCGCCAGCGAGAGCGGCTGCCAGCTGTGCGGGGAGAAGAACCCCACCTCGCCGGCCTCGTCCGCGACGTCGGCCTCCTTGTTGTCCTGCGCCATCGCGTCGACCCGCCGGGCCGTGAAGGCCAGGTAGAAGCCGATCATGAGGCTCAGACCGAACGCGAGGACCAGCGCGGTGGTGCCGACGGGCTCCTTCGACCACACGCCGTACGTGACGGCCATGACGAGGATGAACAGCGCCAGACCGAGGAACATCTTGCCCTGGATCTTCACTTGCCCGCCTCCTTGCCGCCGGCGAGGGCCTTGTCACCCTCGGAGGCGTGGTCCAGCTGCTCCAGCGCCGTGATCTCCGGGTGGTGCAGGTCGAACGCCGGGGATTCGGAGCGGATACGGGGCAGCGTGAGGAAGTTGTGCCGGGGCGGCGGGCAGGAGGTCGCCCACTCCAGCGAACGGCCGTAGCCCCACGGGTCGTCCACCTCGATCTTCTTGCCGTACTTGGCGGTCTTCCAGACGTTGTAGAAGAACGGCAGGATCGACAGGCCGAGCAGGAACGAGGAGATGGTCGAGATGGTGTTCAGCGCGGTGAAGCCGTCCGCGGCGAGGTAGTCCGCGTAACGCCGCGGCATGCCCTCGGCACCCAGCCAGTGCTGCACCAGGAACGTGCCGTGGAAGCCCACGAACAGCGTCCAGAAGGTGATCTTGCCGAGCCGCTCGTCCAGCATCTTGCCGGTGAACTTCGGCCACCAGAAGTGGAAGCCGGAGAACATCGCGAACACCACCGTGCCGAAGACGACGTAGTGGAAGTGCGCGACCACGAAGTACGAGTCGGAGACGTGGAAGTCCATCGGCGGCGAGGCCAGGATGACGCCGGTCAGACCACCGAAGGTGAAGGTGATCAGGAAGCCGATCGCCCAGAGCATCGGTGTCTCGAAGGACAGAGAGCCCTTCCACATCGTGCCGATCCAGTTGAAGAACTTCACCCCGGTGGGCACCGCGATGAGGAACGTCATGAAGGAGAAGAACGGCAGGAGCACACCACCGGTGACGTACATGTGGTGGGCCCACACGGTCACCGAGAGGCCGGCGATGGAGATGGTCGCGGCCACCAGGCCGATGTAACCGAACATCGGCTTGCGGCTGAAGACAGGGATCACTTCGGAAATGATCCCGAAGAACGGCAAGGCGATGATGTACACCTCTGGATGGCCGAAGAACCAGAAGAGGTGTTGCCATAGCAAGGCGCCGCCGTTGGCCGCGTCGAATACATGGGCACCGAATTTGCGGTCCGCCTCCAGAGCGAACAGCGCGGCAGCCAGGACCGGGAAGGCGAGCAGGACCAGCACACCGGTCAGCAGCACGTTCCAGGTGAAGATCGGCATGCGGAACATCGTCATGCCGGGCGCGCGCATGCAGATGATCGTGGTGATGAAGTTGACCGAACCGAGGATCGTGCCGAACCCGGAGAAGGCCAGACCCATGATCCACATGTCGGCGCCGACACCCGGCGAACGGACGGCGTCCGAGAGCGGGGAGTAGGCGAACCACCCGAAGTCGGCGGCACCCTGCGGGGTGATGAAGCCGGCCACCGCGATGATCGAGCCGAAGAGGTACAGCCAGTACGCGAACATGTTCAGCCGCGGGAACGCCACGTCGGGCGCGCCGATCTGCAGCGGCATGATCCAGTTCGCGAAGCCGGCGAACAGCGGCGTCGCGAACATCAGCAGCATGATCGTGCCGTGCATCGTGAACGCCTGGTTGAACTGCTCGTTCGACATGATCTGCGTGCCCGGCCGGGCCAGCTCGGCGCGCATGAAGAGCGCCATCAGGCCGCCGATGCAGAAGAAGGCGAACGATGTGACCAGGTACATCGTGCCGATCGTCTTGTGGTCAGTGGTGGTCAGCCACTTGATGACGACGTTTCCCGGCTGCTTGCGCCGGACCGGCAGCTCGTCCTCGTACGAGTCGTCTGCTGCCGCGGCACCCTGAGGTTCGTTGAGGATGCTCACAGTTTGTTCGTCTCCGCATTCCTGGCCGGGTCAGTCTGCTCGATGCCGGCCGGCACGTAGCCCGTCTGGCCCTTCTTCGCCAGCTCCTTGAGGTGCGCCTGATAGCGCTCCGGGGAGACGACCTTGACGTTGAAGAGCATCCGGGAGTGGTCGACGCCGCAGAGCTCGGCGCACTTGCCCATGAAGGTGCCCTCCTGGGTGGGAGTCACCTCGAAGGCATTGGTGTGGCCCGGAATGACGTCCTGCTTCATGAGGAACGGCACCACCCAGAAGGAGTGGATGACGTCACGCGAAGTCAGGATGAAACGGACCTTCTCGCCCTTGGGCAGCCAGAGGGTCGGTCCCGGGTTGCCGGTCTGCGGGTTCCGGTCCCCCGGGATGCCGACGTCGTAGACGCCGTCCGCACCCTTGGGGAAGTCCTTGCGGAACCTGTTCGGGATGGCGTCGAGCTCCTTGGGGACCTCGTTGCCCGTGGCGGCGGAGCCGTCCACGTTCTCGATGTAGTTGAAGCCCCAGCTCCACTGGTAGCCGACCACGTTGATGGTGTGGGCGGGCTTCGGGGAGAGCGTGAGGAGCTTCGTCTCGTCCCGGGCGGTGAAGTAGAACAACACCGAGACGATGATCAGGGGGACCACGGTGTACAGCGCCTCGATGGGCATGTTGTACCGGGTCTGCGGAGGTACCTCCACCTTGGTGCGGCTGCGCCGGTGGAAGATGACGCTCCACAGGATCAGGCCCCAGACCAGCACGCCCGTGGCGAGCGCTGCCGCCCACGAGCCCTGCCAGAGGGAAAGGATCCGTGGGGCCTCTTCCGTTACCGGCGTAGGCATACCAAGGCGGGGGAAGTCCTTGTACGTGCAACCGGTGGCGGTCGCCAGGATCAGGCCCGCAGTCAGCACCTGCGGCAGCTTCCGCCGCATCGGGCGCCGCGACGAGCGGTCGGAGCCGTTGGGACTCACGTAGCGCCTTCCCGAGAGTCTCGCCCGCACGGTCGGCGCGGCCGTCTCGCTGGTCGGTCGCCGGCCCGGTGCGGGCAGGGGTTTGGATGTTTATGCGGACCAAACCCTACTGGACGCTATTTGGGGTCGCGCGGGGAGGGTGCCCAACGCGCCGCCCGACTCCCCGAAGGGGTGGAATTCGCGCCTCCGGCCGCCATCTGACGCCCCCTCCACCTGGCGGAGCGGCCGGTGGGGGGCGGCGGGGGCGCTCCGGGCTAGCGTGACCGGGTGCCCTACTTCGACGCGGCGTCCGCCGCCCCCCTGCACCCCGTCGCCCGCCAGGCGCTGCTTGCCGCGCTGGACGAGGGCTGGGCCGATCCGGCCCGGCTGTACCGCGAGGGACGCCGCGCCCGGCTGCTGCTCGACGCGGCCCGGGAGGCCGCCGCCGAGGCCGTCGGGTGCCGCCCCGACGAGCTCACGTTCACCTCGTCGGGCACCCGGGCGGTGCATTCCGGAATTTCCGGCGCGCTCGCCGGGCGTCGGCGTGTCGGACGCCGTCTGGTGGTGTCGGCGGTCGAACACTCGTCGGTCCTCCACGCGGCGGCGGACCACGAGGACCGGGGCGGCACGGTCGCCCGGGTCCCGGTCGAGCGGACCGGCGCGGTGGACGCACAGACGTTCGGGCGGGCGCTGACCGAGGACACCGCGCTGGCCTGCCTCCAGTCCGCCAGCCATGAGGTGGGCACCGAGCAGCCGGTGGCCGAGGCGGCCGGGCTGTGCCGGGCGGCCGGGGTGCCCCTGCTGGTGGACGCCGCGCAGTCACTGGCCTGGGGCCCGGTGCCGGAGGGCTGGTCGCTGCTGGCGGGGAGCGCGCACAAGTGGGGCGGACCGGCCGGGGTCGGGCTGCTCGCGGTGCGCAAGGGGGTCCGGTTCGCGCCCCAGGGGCCGGCGGACGAGCGGGAGTCGGGGCGGGCGCCGGGGTTCGAGAACCTGCCGGCGATCGTCGCGGCGGCCGCCTCCCTGCGCGCGGTGCGGGCGGAGGCGGACGCGGAGGCGGCCCGGCTGCGGGCCCTGGTGGACCTGATCCGGGCCCGGGTGCCCGCACTGGTGCCCGATGTGGAGGTGGTCGGCGATCCGGTGCGGCGGCTGCCGCATCTGGTGACCTTCTCCTGTCTCTATGTCGACGGGGAGGCCTTGCTCGGGGAGTTGGACCGGGCCGGTTTCTCCGTCTCGTCCGGTTCGTCCTGTACGAGCAGCACGCTGACGCCGAGCCATGTGCTCAAGGCGATGGGCGTCCTGTCCGAGGGGAACGTCCGCGTGTCGCTGCCCCGGGGCACCACGGAAGAGGACGTCGACCGTTTCCTGGAGGTGCTGCCGGGCCTGGTCGCCGGGGTCCGCGAGAAGCTGGGCGCGCCGGCTGCCGCGGCCCCCTCGCCCGCCCCGGACGACTCGCTGGTGGTCGACGCGCTCGGCAAGCGGTGCCCGGTCCCGGTGATCGAGCTCGCAAAGGTGATCGGAGGGGTGCCGGTGGGCGCCACGGTGACCGTGCTCTCCGACGACGAGGCGGCCCGGCTGGACATCCCGGCGTGGTGCGCGATGCGCGAACAGGAGTACGTGGGCGAGGAGCCGGCGGACCGGGGCGCGGCCCATGTGGTCCGCCGGCTCTCCTGAGCGACGCGTCAGACGAGGTGCGCGTGGACCTCGGCGGCGGCCTCGTGGCCGTACGCCTTGGTGAAGCGGTCCATGAAGTGGGTGCGGTGCAGGGTGTACTCCTGGGTGCCCACGGTCTCGATGACGAGCGTGGCGAGCATGCAGCCGATCTGGGCGGCGCGCTCCAGGCCGACACCCCAGGCGAGGCCGGAGAGGAATCCGGCCCGGAAGGCGTCGCCGACGCCGGTCGGGTCGGCCTTGACGTTCTCCTCGGGGCAGCCGACCTCGATGGGCTCCTCGCCGGCCCGCTCGATGCGCACGCCCTGGGCGCCGAGCGTGGTGACCCGGTGGCCGACCTTGCCCAGGATCTCCTCGTCGGTCCAGCCGGTCTTGGACTCGATGAGCCCCTTCTCGTACTCGTTGGAGAAGAGGTACGTGGCGCCGTCGAGGAGGATGCGGATCTCGTCGCCGTCCATGCGGGCGATCTGCTGCGAGAAGTCGGCGGCGAACGGGATGCCGCGCGTACGGCACTCCTCCGTGTGGCGGAGCATGCCCTCCGGGTCGTCGGCGCCGATGGAGACGAGGTCGAGGCCGCCCACGCGGTCGGCGACGGCCTTGAGCTCGATGAGGCGGGCCTCGCTCATGGCGCCGGTGTAGAAGGAGCCGATCTGGTTGTGGTCGGCGTCCGTCGTGCAGACGAAGCGGGCGGTGTGCAGGACCTCGGAGATCCGTACACCGCTGGTGTCAACGCCGTGCCGTTCGAGCCAGGCGCGGTACTCGTCGAAGTCGGAGCCGGCCGCGCCGACCAGGATCGGCTTGGTGCCGAGCAGGCCCATGCCGAAGCAGATGTTGGCGGCGACCCCTCCCCGGCGTACGTCCAGGTTGTCGACCAGGAAGGAGAGCGAGACCGTGTGCAACTGGTCGGCGACCAGCTGGTCGGCGAAGCGGCCGGGGAAGGTCATGAGGTGGTCGGTGGCGATGGAGCCGGTGACTGCGATACGCACGGGGAGACGTCTCCTGCGGAGGTCGAAGGGGAACGGATGTCCGCGTCCCAGGGGTGACGTGACAGTTCACGCTACCCGCTCGCGCCGGCCTCGAAGCGGAAAAACTACCCGATAGTAGGGCTTTCTTCGCGGGCTCCATGGTGCCTACGGTGCCGTTATGCCGAACCACATCGCCCCGCGCGAGTCCGAGACCGGTCTGGCCGAGCTGCGCGGAGACTGCGCACGGATGGCCCCGCACTGGGTGGTTCCCGCGAGGATCACCCCTACCCGCGTCGCGCCCGCCCTGATCCACGGGGTGACCGTGCCGCCCGCCTCCGCCCGGCTGATCGACGCGATGGAGGAGAGGCCCTAGGGAACCAGCGGCCTCGCTGATCCGTCCCAGCCCTGCCCGCCCCACGCGGCGGGCCGTGCGCCGGCCGGGCGCACGGCGGCGATGCAGGCGAAGGAGCGATCCGGTGAGCACCGAGCGACCCGACAACGACGTGACCACCACCCGGCGGCGTTCCCCGCTGGTCGCGGCCTCGGTGGCGGCCGCCGTCCTGCTGGCCGGCGGCGGCGGCGCGTACTGGGCCGCGACCGCGGCGGACGGCGGCGGCGACGACACGCGGAGCACGGCGTCCGGTGGCGGCGGGACTCCCCCACCCCTGGCCCTGGACGACGCCGGAACGCCGGCCGACCCCTCCCGCGAGGGCATCGCCCCCGGCGAGCCCGATCCGCACGGCGGGCGGCTGGTCTACCGCGCGTCCGGCAAGCTGCCGGACGGGCCGGAGAAGGCCGCCGTCCAGCGCGCCGGGGGCACGGTCACGGCCGCCGAGGTGGCCAGGCTGGCCAAGGCGCTCGGACTGCCGGGCACCCCGCAGGCGGAGGCCACGTCCTGGAAGGTCGGCTCCGACGGGGACGGCTCGGGTCCGGTGCTGCGGGTGAACAAGCAGGCGCCGGGGAGCTGGACCTTCACCCGGTACGGCTCCGGCGGGACGGACAACTGCAAGAAGGGGGCCGTCTGCGCGGTGGCCCCGGGCGGCACCGGGCAGCCCGTGGACGAGAAGACCGCGAAGGCCGCCGCCGCGCCGGTGCTGAGGGCGACGGGCCAGGACGGCGCCGCGCTCGACGCGCGCCAGCTGATGGGCTCGGCCCGGGTGGTCAACGCCGATCCGGTGGTGGACGGGCTGCCCACGCACGGCTGGGCGACCGGCATCCAGGTCGGTCCGGACGGCCAGGTGACCGGGGGCGCCGGAAAGCTGAAGGCCCTGGAGAAGGGCGACGCCTACCCGGTGATCGGCGCGGACGAGGCGCTGAAGCGGCTCAACGCCGCGCAGCCGCCGGCCGGGGAGATCGGCGGGTGCGCCTCGCCGGCCCCGCTGTCGGACGGGGTCGGCTGCGGGGCGAAGACCGGTGCGGAGCGGCCCGCGACGACGGTGACGGTGGAGAAGGCGGTCTTCGGCCTGGCGGTGCACACGACGGGCGGCGAGCAGCTGCTCGTACCGTCCTGGATCTTCTCGGTGAAGCCGGCCGGGGGCATCGGGGACACGGTCACGCAGGTGGCGGTGGACCCGGAGTACCTGACGCGGGAGCCGGTGCCGGGCACGTCCCCGGACGGAGGCGGCACGACGAAGGCCCGGGCGGTCCAGTCGTACAGCGCGGACGGGCGGACGCTCTCGGTGACGTTCTGGGGCGGGGTGTGCAGCACGTACACGGCGAGCGCGCGCGAGGACGGGGACGCTGTCCGGGTGGCCGTGACGGAGAAGAAGGCCGAGCCGGGCAAGGTCTGCGTGATGATCGCGAAGGAGCTGACCCGTACGGTCACGCTGGAACGGCCGCTGGACGGCCGGAAGGTCGTGGACGAGGCGTCGGGCTCCGTGGTGCCGCGCGCCTGAGCCCTCCTCGTACGGCGAAGCGGAAATGGCGGGGGGGGGGGGGGGGGGGGGGGGGGGGGGGGGGGGGGGGGGGGGGGGGGGGGGGGGGGGGGGGGGGGGGGGGGGGGGGGGGGGGGGGGGGGGGGG
>NZ_JBMNDO010000066.1:0-43102 GCF_052542855.1 Streptomyces sp. SAS_281 | reverse complement strand
GACGATGAGGAGGACGAAGGCCCATACGTCCTTCCAGGCGCCGCCGCCGAAGAGGTCCATGCCGGGTACGTCGCTCATGTAGCCGGTGGCGAGGGAGCAGCCCTCGACGCTCTCCGCCGGCTCACGGCTCGCCGGCGCCCGTTCCGCCGCCTTGCGCTCCGGCATCAGGCGCGAGCCGCTGATCTTCTCGCCGTTGACGTCGTCCGGGTTGGACAGGACGCAGGTCTCCAGCGAGAGGCAGCCGCAGCCGATGCAGTCGGTGAGGTGGTCGCGGAGCCGGCCCAGCTGCTTGATCCGGTCGTCCAGTTCGGAGCGCCAGGCGTGCGAGAGGCGCGCCCAGTCGTCGCGGTTCGGCGTGCGCTCCTCGGGGAGTTCGGCCAGCGCCTCGCGGATGGTGGCCAGCGGGATGCCCACCCGCTGGGCCGCGCGGACGAAGGCGACCCGGCGCAGGGCGTCCCTGCTGTAGCGGCGCTGGTTGCCACTGGTGCGGCGGCTGCTGATCAGGCCCTTGGCCTCGTAGAAGTGCAGGGCCGACACGGCGGCGCCGCTGCGCGCGGAGAGCTGGCCGACGGTGAGTTCATGGAGTGTCTGCGGGATCTGGGGCACCCGTCGAAGCCTACGTGGCCGGTGCCCGGCCGGTCCGTCGTTGACAGGAACGCACCCGCCAAGGATGCTGAGCAAGCGCTTAGACAGCGTGGTCGATGGACGGCAGAGCGGGAAGGCAGGGACCAGGGACATGGCTGAGCCGAGGATCTTCGAGTCCGCGCAGGAGCTGCGGGACGGCGTGGGCGAGCAGCTGGGGTACAGCGACTGGCTGGAGGTCGACCAGAAGCGGATCGATCTGTTCGCCGACGCCACCGGCGACCACCAGTGGATCCACGTGGACCCGGAGAAGGCGGCGTCCGGACCGTTCGGGAAGACCATCGCGCACGGCTATCTGACCCTGTCGCTGCTGCCGGTGCTCGTCCCGCAGGTCATGGCGGTCGAGGGCGCGAAGATGGGCATCAACTACGGCACCAACAAGGTGCGCTTCCCCTCCCCCGTCCCCGTCGGCTCGCGGGTGCGCGCGACGGCCGTCCTGAAGAGCGTCGAGGAGGCGGGCGGCGGCGTGCAGATCACCGCCGTCGTGACGGTCGAGCGCGAGGGCGGCGACAAGCCGGCGTGCGTCGCCGAGTCGGTGTCGCGCTACTACTTCTGAGCCCGCGTGCGTACGCGAACGCCCCCGGCCTCACGAGGAGGCCGGGGGCGTGACCGTACTCAGCGCCCGGCGGCGACCATCCGCAGCACCAGGCCGGCGTACAGCTCGGCCACCTCGTCGGGCGTCCGGCTGCCCTGCGCGTTGAACCAGCGCGCCACGTCGATGCAGAGCGACAGCACCGCGAGCGTGGTGCCCGGCACGTCCGGTACGTCGAACTCGCCGGAGGCGACGCCCTCGCCGATGATCCGGCGCACCACCGCGTCGGTCCTGCGGCGCAGCGCGATGATCTCGGTGCGGTGCTCCTCGCCGAGCGCGTCCAGTTCGTACTGGACCACGCGGGCGGTGGTGTGCCGTTCGGCGTGCCAGCGGACGAAGGAGCGGACGGCGGTGGCGAGCCGTTCGGCGGCCGTGCCGTCACTGTCGGCGGCGGCCTCCAGCACGGCCAGGGCCCGGTCGTGGCCGATCCGGCTGATCCGGTGGAGCAGCTCTTCCTTGGTCTTGTAGTGGATGTAGAGCGCGGCGGGGCTCATTCCGGCGCGGCCCGCGATGTCCCGGGTGGTGGTCGCGTGGTACCCGCGCTCGGCGAAGGCGTCGACGGCCGCGACCAGGAGCCGCCGGGCGGCCTCGGGCGTCACCTCGGCCCACGGCGGGTCCTCGGCGTCGGTCTCCTGCGCCGTGCTCATCGTCGCTCGCCCCTCTCAGTCAACAGGACGCACACCATACCCCGATCCTGAGCAAGCGCTTAGGGCAACCTCGGCGGGGCTCAGAGCTTCTGGAAGGGGTCGTGCTCGGCGAGGATCTTCTCCAGCCGGGCCTGGTCGACCCGGCTGACCAGCTGGCCCGCCTCCTGCCGGTCCCGGACGACCTTGGCCAGGGTGAAGCAGGAGGTGACCAGGTAGAGGACGCCGATGGCGAGGAAGGCCCGCACCCAGGCGTCGGCGTCGAGGAAGTAGATCCCGAGGGTGACCGCGGCCATCGCGATCCCGAAGGACGCGACGGCCTGCCCGAAGTAGGCGGAGGTGGTCTGCTGTTTGACCGGTGTCGTCTCACTCATGGGGGTCAGCATCCGGCACTATGATCCACGCCACATCCGTACGGATACTCATACGGTACTCAGAACGCGGAGACCCCCGTCAGGGCCCGGCCGATGATCAGCTTCTGGATCTGGCTGGTGCCCTCGTAGAGCGTCATCACGCGGGCGTCCCGGAGCAGCTTGCCGACCGGGTACTCGTCGATGTAGCCGTAGCCGCCGAAGACCTGGAGGGCGTTGCCGGCGGCGCGGACGGCGGCCTCGGAGGCGAACAGCTTGGCCCGGGACGCGGCGGTGGCGAAGTCCTGGCCCCGGTCGATGAGGTCGGCGACCCGCCAGGTGAGCAGGCGCGCGGCCTCGACGTCCACGGAGATGTCGCTGATGAGTTCCTGGACGAGCTGGTAGCCCGCGATGGGCTTCCCGAACTGCTCGCGTTCGCCCGCGTATCCGACGGCCGCGTCCAGGGCCGCCCGGGCGATGCCGACGCAGCCGGCCGCCACCGACATCCGGCCCTTGGCCAGGGCGGACATGGCGATGGAGAAGCCCTTGCCCTCGGGTCCCATCAGGGCGCTCGCGGGCACCCGGACGTCCTCCAGGACCAGTTCGGCGGTGGCCTGGCCGCGCAGGCCGAGCTTGCCGTGGATGGTGCGGCGGGTGAGGCCGGGGGCGTCGGCGGGGACCAGGAAGGCGGAGACGCCCTTGTGGCCGGGGGTGTCGTTGGTGCGGGCGAAGAGGAGCACCACGTCGGCCCAGGTGCCGTTGGTGATGAACATCTTGCTGCCGTTGATCACGTAGTCCGCGCCGTCCCGCACGGCCCGGGTGGCCAGGCTGCCCGCGTCCGAGCCGGTGCCGGGTTCGGTGAGCCCGAAGCAGCCGACCGCGTCGCCCGAGGTCAGCCCGGGCAGCCACTGGCGCTTCTGCTCCTCGTCGCCCCAGGCGGCGATGGTCTTGGCGACCAGGCCGAGGGAGACCGAGACGATCCCGCGCACCGAGGAGTCGCCCCGGCCCAGTTCCTCGGTCACCAGGCAGTACGCGAGGTGGTCGCCCCCCGAGCCGCCGTACTCCTCGGGGACGGTCAGGCCGAGGAAGCCGAGGGCGCCCAGCTTCTTCACGATCGACTTGTCGACGCTCTCGGACCGGTCCCACTCGGCCGCGTACGGGGCGACATCGCGGGTGACGAAGTCCTTCGCGAGCTGCCGTACGGCTTCCTGCTCCTCGCTCAGCTCCAGGTTCATCGGCCGCACCCTCCGCTTTAATTAGCACTGCTAGTTTTCAGATCGCAGGGCCTACTATGTGCCGCATGGCCCGCCCGCGCAAGCCCCTCCTGAGCAGAGAACGCATCGTCGAGACGGCGAGCGCCCTCGTGGACGCCGAAGGGCTCGACGCGGTGTCGACCCGCCGCCTGGCGGCCGAGCTGGGGGTCAGCGGGCCCTCGCTGTACAACCACTTCCGCAACAAGGACGAGATCCTGGACGCGGTCGCCGACGCCGTCTCGGCGCAGGTCGATCTGTCGATGTTCGAGGAGTCCGATCCCCGGGACTGGCGGGCCGCGCTGCACGACTGGGCGGTCTCCTACCGGGCGGCGCTCGCCGCGCATCCGCACATCGTCCCGGTGCTCGCGCAGGGGCCCGGACGCCGCCCGGCCGGCCTGCGGGTGGCGGACGCCGTGTTCGGGGCCATGGTGCGCGCGGGGTGGCCGCCCGCCCAGGCCACGTACATCGGCGCGCTGATGCGCTACTTCATCACCGGCTCGGCGCTCGGCTCCTTCGCCCGGGGGTTCGTGGACGACGAGACGGCGTACGACCCCGCCGACTACCCGCACCTGGGCCAGGCGCACCTGCTGGCCGAGCGGCGGCAGCAGGTGGACGAGGGGGCCTTCGAGACCGGGCTGCGGGCACTGGTGGACGGGCTGGAGCTGCAGTACGCGCGGCTGGAGCCCGCCCACCGTGGAGTGCGGGACTTTCGGAACACGCCCTAGAAGACGACCAGGGCCCGGCCGCCCTTGCCCGCGACCATGTTGTCGAAGGCGGCGGGGATGCCGTCCAGGCCGATGCGTTCGGTGACCATCATGGAGAGGTCGAAGCGGCCCGCCCGGATGTGGTCCGCCAGCACCGGGAGGTCGCGGACCGGGTCGCTGTTGCCGTAGACGCAACCGGTCAGGGACCGCCCCCAGTGGAAGATCTCCAGGGCGTTGAAGGTGACCTGCTGGTCCTTGCCGCCGATCCCGACGACCGTGGTGCGGCCGCCCCGCCGGGTGGACTCCCAGGCGCTCCGGATAGTGGCCGCCCGCCCCACGCACTCGACGGCCACGTCCGCGCCCTGGCCCCCGGTGAGCTTCCGGATGTCGCGGGGCGTGGTCTCCGAGGCGATGACGAAGTCCGTGGCGCCGGCGCGGCGGGCCAGCTCCTCCTTCTCCGGTGAGACGTCCACCGCGATGACCTGCGAGGCGCCCGCGATCCTGGCCGACTGGAGCACGGCGAGACCGACGCCGCCGATGCCGAACACCACCACGGACTCCCCCACGCGGACCCGGGCGCTGTGGTGGACCGCGCCGTACCCGGTGAGCACCGCGCAGCCCAGGAGCGCCGCGTCGGTGAGCGGGATGCCGTCCGGGGCGGGCAGCACGCAGTTCCCGGCGACGACGGTCTCCTCGGCGAAGGCGGCGACGTTCAGCCCGGGGCGCAGGTCGGTGCCGTCGGCCGTGCGGGCGTGCAGGTCCGCCGCGCCGGCCAGGGCGGCCGCGCAGAGCCACACCTCACCGATCCCGCAGTGGTGGCAGCTGCCGCAGGAGGGCGCCCAGTTGAGGACGACGCCGTCGCCCGGGGCGACATGGGTGACGCCCTCGCCGACCGAGACGACGGTGCCGGCGCCCTCATGGCCCAGGACGGCGGGGACGGGCACCCGCATCGTGCCGTTGGACAGCGAGAGGTCGGAGTGGCAGACCCCGGCGGCGGCGAGGCGGACACGCACCCGGCCGGGGCCGGGTTCCGGCAGGACGATGTCGGTGATCTCCAGCGGAGCTCCGACGGCGGGCAGTACGGCGGCGCGGACCACGGACTTGCTCCTTGCTGATCGATGGGCGCGATCGGTGGGCGTACGGGGCTTGGGCAGGGTTCTCAGAACTGGAGGGACTTGGTCTGGAGGTACTCGGACAGGCCGTGGGCGCCGAGTTCGCGGCCGACGCCGGACTGCTTGTAGCCGCCGAAGGGCGCGAGCGGGTTGAAGCGGCCGCCGTTGATGTCGACCTGGCCGGTGTCCATCCGGCGGGCGAAGGCCGCGGCCGTCTCGTCGTCGGCGGCCCAGACGGCGCCCGCCAGCCCGTAGACGGTGCCGTTGGCGATGCGGAGCGCGTCGTCCTCGTCCTCGTACCGCAGGATCGAGACGACGGGGCCGAAGATCTCCTCCTGGGCGATCGTCATCTCCGGGGTGACGTCGGCGAACACCGTGGGGCTCACGTAGTAGCCGGTGGGCAGCGGGGCGTCGGGGCCGCCCGCGACGAGGCGGGCGCCCTCCTCGACGCCCTTCTCGATGTAACCGCGCACCCGGGCCTGCTGCTTGGCGTTGACGAGCGGGCCGACCCGGTCCCCGGGCACGTACTTGGCGACGGCCGCCGCCGCGAGCGCCACGGCCTCCTCGTACCGCTCCGCGTCGACCAGCATCCGGGTCCAGGCGCTGCACGTCTGGCCGGAGTTGGACATCACGTTGGCGACGCCCACGTTGACCGCCTTGGCGAGGTCCGCGCCGGGCAGGATCACGTTGGCGGACTTGCCGCCCAGTTCCAGCGCGACGCGCTTGATCGCGCCGCCGGCCGTGGCGCCGATCCGCCGGCCGACCGCGGTGGACCCGGTGAAGGAGACGAGGTCGACGTCCTCGTGCGCGGCGAGGGCCTGGCCGGCGACCGGGCCGAGGCCGGTGACCAGGTTGAACACACCCGCGGGCAGCCCGGCCTCGGCGACGGCCTCGGCGAAGAGCTGGGCGGTGAGCGGGGTGTCCTCGGCGGGCTTGAGGACGACCGTGCAGCCGGCGGCCAGCGCGGGGGCCACCTTGGCGACGATCTGGTGCAGCGGGTAGTTCCACGGGGTGATCGCGCCGACGACGCCCACGGGCTCCAGGTACACTGTGGAGTTGCCGTGCCGCTCCTCGAAGGCGTACGTGGCGGCGAGCTCGGCGTACGTCCCGGCGACCAGGACCGGGAGGCCCGCGTGCACGGAGACGGCCAGCGCGGGCGGGGCGCCCAGCTCGGCGGTGACCGTCTCGGCGATCTCCTCCGCGCGGACGCCCAGCACGTCGCGGAGCGCGGCGATGCGGGCGGCGCGCTCGGCGGGCGGGGTGGCGGCCCAGCCGGGGAAGGCGGCACGGGCGGCGCGTACCGCCGCGTCGACGTCCTCGGCGGTGCCGGCCGGGACGTGGCCGATGACCTGCTCGTCCGCCGGGTTCACGACCGCGATCGTGTCCGTTCCCGCGGCGGGCCGCCAGGCGCCGCCGATGTACATACCGTCGTGGGCCTTCATCGCTGTTCCTCCCGGGCACGGTGACGGACGGGATCGTCCGGAGCCCAAACTAGCGCTGTTAGTTTTCTGGCGCCAGAGACCCTCCGGAGACCCCCGTCACGTGCCGTGCCCGGCACCGTCCTACATGTCCAGGCCCGGGACGTCCTTCGGCAGCGGGCAGATGCGGCGGCCCTGGTGGTCGAAGACGTACAGGTGCGCGAGGTCGACCAGGAGGGGCACCTGGCCGCCGGTGCGCAGCATCATGTCGGGCCCGGTCCGCACGACGAGGTCGCTGGCGGTGACGGCGGGGCGGTCCGGGCTGTGCATGCCCGGCGGCAGGTCGTCGGCCTCCGGCGCGTCCAGGACGGCGACGGACCCTCCGACGTAGGAGCTGGCGCGCTCCTTGATCCGCTCCAGCACCCCCGCGCCGCCCTGGCCGCCCCGGCGCCTGCGCACGGGGCCCCGGTCGGGGCGGGCCGACTCCAGCTCGGGGACGACGGCGGGCCGGGAGCCGGTGTTGAGGTGGACCAGCGCCTCGTGGCCCTGGTACTCGACGTGCTCCACGATGCCGCTGAGCGCGACCTCGCCGGGGCGGGCGTGGCTGGGCGGGGCGATCCGGACCGCCTCCGAGCGGAGGCCGACGATGATCGGGCGGCCCTGCTGGATGCGCAGGAGCTGGTGGTCGGGACTGAGCGGTTCGGGCAGCGGGAGGCGCTGGCGGCCCAGGTCGATGGACATCCGGCCCTCCAGGGGCGCGTGCACCACGGCCTGGAGGAGGTTGATCCGGGGCGTCCCGATGAACGCGGCGACGAACACGTTCTCCGGCAGGGCGTACACCTCGCGCGGCGGGCTGACCTGCTGGAGGATCCCGCCCCGCATGACGGCGACCCGGTGGCCCAGGGACATGGCCTCGGCCTGGTCGTGGGTCACATAGACGGTGGTGACACCGAGTTCCTTGGTGAGCTGGGCTATCTCGGCGCGCAGATGGTTGCGGAGCTTCGCGTCGAGGTTGGACAGCGGCTCGTCCATGAGGAAGGCGGAGGGCTGGCGCGAGATCGCCCGTCCCATGGCGACCCGCTGGCGCTCGCCGCCGGAGAGCTGGCCGGGGCGGCGGTCCAGAATGCGCTCGATGCCGAGCATCCTGGCCGTGTTCTCGATGCGTTCGGTGTGGTCCAGGCGCGGGTTCTCCAGCTTCAGCGGGAAGCCGATGTTGTCCCGGTTGGTCATGGTCGGGTAGAGCGCGAAGTTCTGGAAGACCATGGCCATCCCGCGTTCGCGCGGGGTGAGGTGGTTGGCCGATTCGCCGTCGAGCAGGATCTCGCCCTCGGTGGTGTCCTCCAGGCCGGCGATCATGCGGAGCACGGTCGACTTGCCGCAGCCCGAGGGGCCCAGCAGGACGACGAATTCGCCCGGGTCTATGGAGAGCGAGAGCTGGTCGACGGCGCGCTGGGACCGTCCGTATGCCTTGCTGACGTTGTGCAGGGTGATGGCGCGAGTCATGTGGTTCCGCCCGGGAGGGTTCGTGATGGAGCGGTGGGGAGCGGCAGCAGTGGCCCGAAATTAACCCACCGCGCCCGGGGAGGGAATGACTCGCGCAAATTTGGGTACGCCCCGGGGCTATTCACAGCCGGGGAAAGCTCAGTCGAGCCTCCGGGCCAGGTAGGCGTGGATGAGTTCGCGGGTCTCGGCGACGAGCGCGTCGTCGCCGGACGGATCGGTGCGGAAGGCGAGTTTGAGCAGGGCGTCGGCCGCCTCCACGCAGACCAGGATCGCGCGCAGCAGGTCCGCGTCGGCCTCCCGGCCGAGCTGCCCGGCGAGGAGTCCGGCGAGCCGGGACGCGACCCGCTGGTTGGCGTCGTCGGCCGGGTCCTCGTCGGGTGCGGGGGCGCCGAAGTCCACGAGGGCGAAGCCGGGGACGGTGCGCTTCATCGCCAGGTACTCGTCCAGCACGGCGTCGATCGCGCCGCGCCAGTCGGCCGCTTCGACGGCGGTCAGCCGGGCGGTGATGCGCTCGGCGTAGCTGTCCAGGTTGCGGCGGGCCAGCGCGTCGGCCAGGGACCGCTTGTTGGAGAAGAAGCGGTAGACGGAGCCGATGGGCACCCCGGCCCGCTGGGCCACGGCCCGGGTGGACAGCTGCTCGTAGCCGATCTCGTCGAGGAGTCCGGCGCAGGCGTCGAGGATCCGGGCGAGGCGTTCGGCGCTGCGCTGCTGCACCGGGGCGCGGCGGAGGTTGTTCGTGTCGGGCACGCCTTCCATGATGCCGTGGACCTCCTGCGGCGGGGCGGGAGCCAAGGCTCAGGCGATGAGCAGGGCGAGACCTCCCACGGTGTACGCGATCATCAGGACGAGCAGCGGGAGCTGGCCGATGACGGCGCGCCGGGGCGGCATGAGCCGTACGGACCTGTCGTGCGCGGCGATGACGCCCAGGACGTGCCCGGTGACGATCGCGACGACCTGGAGGGTGGCGACGCCGCCCGGCCCCAGGGGCGGTTCGGGCGGGGCGGGCCGGTCGGCGCCGAACGCCAGCGCGAGGGTGCGGGGGCCCTCGGTGGCGAAGAGCGTGAAGTAGTGGGCGACGAGGTAGCCGAGGGCGATCGGCACCAGGGAGTGGGCGAACGCGGTGAGCGGGCGGGGCGGCGTGCCGCACACGAGCCGGGTGGCGCCCGCGCAGAGCCCGTACAGGGTGGCGACCAGGACGACGGCGCCGAACAGCCCCAGGGTGGCGGTGGTGGTACGGCCCAGCTCCGAGGTCTGCACGGTGGTGATCCAGCGCGGCGCGTCGGAGAAGCCGTCGTACGCGGTGGAGCCGAACATCACGCAGACGGTGGCGACGAGTCCGGGGAGCCGGGGCGTGGCGTCGAGCCCGTTGAACGGGGACCGGACGACGAGGCGGCCGTCGGCGGGGCGGCGGCCGAGGAGGGAGAGCCGGCCGAGGAGGCCGGAGTACACCTCGAAGGCGTCGGCGTGGTCGAACCAGTGGGAGCCGTACACCGCCGCGCCCGCGAGGTGCACGGCCGCGTAACCGCCGAGGAACACCAGCAGGACGGTGGGCGAGGCGGGGTCGGGGGCGACGAGTTCCAGCCAGGTGAAGGCGAGCAGCCCGGCCGCGGCGGGCCACATCCCCAGGCGTACGGGGAGAGGGCGGCCGTTGTCCGGGTCGCGGTGGAGCGCCCGGCAGGCGAGGAGGTGCACGGTGCGCAGGGGGTTGAGCGGCCGCCACACGGGCCCCAGGAGCAGCGAGGCGGGGACGAGCCCGACCCACAGGAGGACGTACACCGCGCCGGGTGCCGGGTTGCGGTCCGGGTCGGCGGGCCCGAGGAGCAGCCACAGCACGACGGCGAGCGCGGCGGCCGGGCCGAGCGCGCGGGCGGTGAGCCGGGTGGCACGGGCGTCGGCCGCGCGCTGGACGGCGGCCGGGAGCGGGCGGCCCGCGCGCTCACCCGTGAACCGCGAGTCGGACCAGAGGAGCCCCAGCGCGAGGAAGGAGACGAAGAGCGCGGCGAAGGCCCCGGCGAACGCGTAGAAGGGCGAGAGGGGCAGGTCGTGCCGGGCCCCGATGCCGTGGGCGAGGACGCGCACGGCATCGGGGGCGGGGGTGCCCGTCACCGGACGACGAGCTGGGTCAGCAGAAGGTCCGACTCATGGGTCTCGACCTCGAAGAGCCCGGTGCGGTCGGCGGTGAACGCGACCGTGACGGTCCGTCCGGCGGGGAGCTCCGCCTCCTTGTCGTAGCCGTGGACGTGCAGGACGTCGTCGCGGTCGCTGCGGACCCGCAGGCGCACGGTGCGGCCCTTCTCGATCTCGGTGCGGCCGGGCGCGGGGCTCACCTTGCCGCCCTTGATCGCGATGTCGACGGTGGTGGTGTCGTCGGGGCTCGGGGAGGCGGGGCCCGCGGAGGCGTCGCCGAGCGTGGCGGCGGCCCGGACCGGGGCGGATCCGACGGCCCAGGCGGTGTGGTCGTCGGCGTACAGGCCCGCGGTGAGCCGGGTGCCGCCCCCGGCCGCGCGGAGCAGCGACGCGGGCAGGTGGAACCAGGCGCCGTAGACCCGGGCGAGTGGGTGGCCGTCCAGGAAGAGCCGGGCGTGACCGCGTCCGGCGAGCGCGCCGCCGCCCACGCTGTCCGGGGTGAAGCGGAAGTTGCGGACGGTGAGGTGGACGTTCCAGCCGTCCTCCGAGTCGGGCCGGACGGCGAGGTCCACCTCCGGGGCGCCGGCGGCGTCGACCTGGCGGAGCCGGTGGCCGTTGCCGTCGTCGGCCTTCAGGAGGCGGCCGTTGCTGCCGGTGTCCTCGGCGTGGCTGGTGCCGGGCTTGTGGTGGGTGGTCGCCCTGCCCCCGCAGGCGCCCGCGCCGAGGACGAGGACGGCCGCGGTGAGCAGGGCGAGGGCGGGGCGGACGGGGCGGACACGGCTCACGAGGGGTCGCCTCCCGGTTGCGGGGCGGGGGCGCCGTTGTGCGGGGCGGGGGCGCCGGTGTGCGGGGCGGGGGTCGCGGGCTCCGGTGCGCCGGCGCCCTCCGTACCGCCGTCCCCGTCCGGGCCTCCGGCGCCCTCCGCGCCCCGCTCCCCGTGCCGGGCGGCGGCCACGACGGCCCAGACGACCCAGACCAGGCCGAGCAGCCCCCGTATCCAGGCCGGGCTCAGCGGGATCCACGGGATCATGAACACGCCCTTGTCCAGCGCGTCGAGCAGCGTCAGCGCGCCCAGGACCACGGTCACCCAGCCGAACACGGGGCGCGCCGGGCGCAGTGCCAGGCCGATGCCGGTCCACCAGAGCCCGGTCAGCAGCAGCGCGACAGCCGGGACGTAGGTGGCGGCGAGGCTCATGGTCGAGCCGGCCACGTCGAGGCCGAGACCGATGACGCCGAGGACCGACGCGACCGCGGCGAGCCGGCTGGTCCGCAGCCGCCGCCACCAGAGGACCCCGCCGACGAGCACGAGGACCACGGCGATGCCCAGGGCGGCCTGGACCTCGATGCGTGCGATGCCGCGCGCCCCGTACCAGTCGCAGCCGGCCGGCAGCCGGCGGGCCCGTACGTCGTAGTCGGCGCAGACCAGCAGCTGGGCGAGCTTGACGGGTTCGCCGAAGAGCCGGTCGGTGGAGCCGGAGACGTCGCCCCGCTTCTCGCCGCAGCCGGGCAGGGAGCGCGGGGTGGAGGCGCCGGTGCCGGACTGCCAGCAGTTGCCGTCGCCCTGGCCGTCCCACCAGACGTCGGTGCCGTTGGGGCGGGACTTGCCGTTCCTGTCCTCGCCGAGGTGGTTGCCGGCGTACCGGTTGTGGTGCGAGGTGTCGGTCTGCTTGCCCAGGGCGTTCTCGCCGCGGATGAAGGCGGGGACGGCGCTCAGGAAGAAGGCGGCGCGGTCCTGCCCGTAGATCCAGTTGTCCTCGTAGCGGTTCCAGTTGCCGCCCGCGGTGATGATGCCGGTGCCGGGGGGCATGGAGATCTGCGGGCAGACGACGCCGTCCTCGTACCCCCGTTCGGCGGGCGGCTTCGCGCAGGTGCCGTCGGCGACGTAGCGGTAGTAGTCGGCGTTGTTGTCGTGGATCAGGTTGCGTTCGAAGCGGGCGTGGTTCTGCGGGAGTCCGGGGTGGCCGGGGAAGGCGCTGTCCATCGAGGCGCCGCCCATGTTGTGGTCGAACTCGTTGTCGTGGACGTAGACGGAGTCTCCGGCGGTGCCGGAGTAGCCGACCATGCTGTGGTGGCTGCGGCAGCCGGTGATCTCGATCGAGTAGCGCGGTACGTCGTAGCCGTAGCCGTCGTTGATGTCGGAGGCGCTGCCGGGGTAGATGCCGGAGTCGCCGTTGCCGTAGGACTCGCAGTTCTTGTACAGGCCGTGGTCGCTGGCGAAGGTCAGGAAGCCGTACTCGTCGTTCCAGCGGGTCAGCACGCCGTCGATGACGAAGCCGTCCTGGGCGAGGACGTAGAGCGAGTTGAAGGTGGTGCGCTGGGCGGTGAAGTTCCTGAAGTAGATCCCGTCGGACTTGTCCGAGCGGATCGCGTTGAGCTTGCGGTACTTGGCGTCGATGACGACGTCCGTGCGGGCGGCGCCCGTGCCCTCGATCTGGAGGTCCTTCTTGCCGAGGATCGCCACCAGGTTCTGGTTGTGCGGGCACCGGGCCTGCTGCTCGTAGCTGAGGATCTGGTAGCCCAGCTTGGAGTCGGGCGCCTTGAGGCGGGCGCACTCCCCCTTCGGCGCGGGCAGCGAGGGCTCCTCCTCATACAGGCCGGGCAGGATCGCGATGGTCTTCCCCGGCCCGTCGACGGCGTCGACCGCCTGCTGGAGGTGGCGGTAGCCGGAGGTGCGGCACCGCTCGAAGAGCGTGAGGTTGCGGGCCTTCAGCGCCTCGGGGAAGCCGGAGATCCGGCGCTCGAAGCCGGCCCGGTCGGTCTTGCAGACCAAGAGGTCGGGCTCGCCGGTGCGGTACACGGGGACGCTGCCGGTGCCGTCGGGCAGGGTGACCGGCCGTTCCTCGTGCGCCTGGGCGGCGGGGGCCGCGAGCAGTGCGGCGGCGAGCACCGCCAGAACCGCCAAAAGTCTTCGTGTCCACGACATGTGCGGGAGAGTAGAGCATTGTTCAGCTTTTTGAACCCCTTCTGCACACCGAATGCCGTTGACTCGCCGCGCTTCCATTCCTACGGTTGTGCATAGGATTCCTTCGGACGGGAGCGCACATGGGCGGCATCGAGCAGGCGAGGAAGACGGCGGAGGGGCTCGAGTACTCCACCGGCTTCGGGAACCAGCACAGCTCGGAGGCGGTGCCGGGAGCGCTCCCGCACGGGCGCAACTCGCCGCAGCGCGCCCCCCTGGGGCTGTACGCGGAGCAGCTGAGCGGGTCCGCGTTCACCGAGCCCCGCGCCCACAACCACCGCAGCTGGCTGTACCGCATCCGCCCCTCGGCGGCCCATCCCCCCTTCGTCCGCACGGACAACGGCGCGCTGCGCTCGGCCCCGTTCACCGAGACCGTGCCGGATCCGAACCGGCTGCGCTGGGACCCGCTCCCCGAGCCCGCGCCCGGCACGGACTTCGTGGCGGGCCTGTGGACCCTGGGCGGCAACGGCGACGCGGCGCAGCGCACCGGCATGGCCGTGCACCTCTACCACGCCAACGCGGCGATGACGGACCGGGTGTTCAGCGACAGTGACGGCGAGCTGCTGATCGTCCCCCAGCACGGCGGACTGCTCCTGCGCACCGAACTGGGCCTGCTGCGCGCCGAGCCCGGTCATGTCGCCCTGATCCCGCGCGGTGTCCGTTTCCGGGTCGAGCTGCTGGACGAGACCGCTCGCGGGTACGTCTGCGAGAACTACGGCCGCCCGTTCACGCTCCCCGACCTCGGCCCGATCGGCGCCAACGGTCTCGCCAACGCGCGGGACTTCCTCGCCCCGGTCGCCGCGTACGAGGACGTGGAGCGCCCGGTCGAGGTGATCAACAAGTACTGCGGCAACCTCTGGACGGCGACCTACGACCACTCCCCGCTCGACGTCGTCGCCTGGCACGGCAACCACACCCCGTACGTCTACGACCTGCACCGGTTCAACGTCATCGGCTCGATCAGCTACGACCACCCGGACCCGTCGATCTTCACGGTGCTGACCTCACCCTCGGACACGCCGGGCCTGGCCGGGGTCGACTTCGTGGTGTTCGCGCCGCGCTGGCTGGTCGGCGAGGACACCTTCCGACCGCCGTACTTCCACCGCAACGTGATGAGCGAGTACATGGGCCTGATCGAGGGCGCGTACGACGCGAAGACGGCCGGAAAGGGCGGTTTCGTGCCCGGCGGCGGCTCGCTGCACACCATGATGTCCGCGCACGGCCCGGACCGGGAGACCTTCGACAAGGCGAGCGCTGCGGAGCTGAAGCCGCAGAAGATCGATGACGGCCTCGCCTTCATGTTCGAGACCCGCTGGCCGGTCATCGCGACCGCGCAGGCCGCGGCGGCGGACCACCTGCAACAGGGCTACGACGACGTATGGCAGGGTCTGAGCCGCAACTTCAGGCCGTGACGGCCCCCGCCGGGGCCGGCGACGACGCATGCAGGAGGACCAGGTGCCGCAGCCCGCTGCGAACAGCCCCGCGCCCCGGGGCGCCGCCTTCGCGCCCGACTCGCTGGTCCTGAACCGCAAACTGCCGCTGTGGTACCAGGTCTCGCAGTCGCTGCGGGCGTCCATACTGGGCCGCGCCCCGGACGCCACGCTGCGGCTGCCCACCGAGGAGCAGCTCGCGGCGCACTACGGGGTCAGCGTGCTGACCATGCGCCAGGCGCTCAAGGAGCTGGAGACGGAGGGCCTGATCAGCCGGCACCGGCGGCGCGGCACGTTCATCGAGCCGCACGCCCGCCGGGGCTCGCCGGTCCGGCTGCTCGGCTCGATCGACGCGATCGTCGCCCAGCAGTCGGGCGAGCGCTCCACCCTGCTCGACCACGGCCCGGTCCCGGTCCCGGGCGAGGTGGCCGAGCACTTCCCGGGCTGCGCGGAGGTCGTCGGCTACCGCAGGCTGCGGTGCGAGGGCACGACCGGCGAGCCGACCAACTGGGCGCAGAACTGGGTGCACCCGGAGGTCGCGGCGGACCTGGACCCGGCGGACCTCGACCGGTGGCCGATGACCAAGGTGCTGCGCGACCGGGTCGGCGTCCCGATCTCCCGGATCACCGACACGGTCGAGGCCCGCCTCGCCGACCCGGCCACCGCCGAACTGCTGGGCGTCCCGCTGCTGAGCCCGATCCTGTACTACACGGGCATCACCTACGACGAGGGCGGCCGGGTGGTCGACGTGGCCCGGATCCACTACCGGGGCGACCGCTTCTCGTTCTCGGTGACGGTGGAAGCGCACTGACGTCTTCGAGGAGGGGTGCTCCTGACCGGCCCGCCCCCTCTACGATGCCGGGGAAGGCGGCAGGCGGGGAGGACGAAACGGTGGCAGCACCGGCAGCGGCCGGGTCCGGCGAGGGCCCGCGCGGCCCCCTCCTGGACGACCTCATGCCCTGGTCGGTCCGCCCGCTGCGCACCGGGCGCGCCTGGGTGACCGCCCCCGACGCGGCGTCCCTGCGGGCCCGCTGGGACCGCCTCGTGCGGGCGTCCGGCGAGGAGCGCGAGCGGCTGTTCGCCCCGACCCGCGCGCGTACGCAGCACACCGCCGTGACCGCCCTGCCCGGCCGGTCCGGCGCCACCGGCCGCTTCGCCCGCGAGACGGGCCCCTGCCCGGAGCCGGTACGGGTGCTGCACGGACCGTACGACGAGCAGTGGCTGATCCCCGACCACCGTCTCATCGACGTGGCCCGGCCCGAGCTGTGGCGGGTCGCCGACGACCACCAGCTCTTCCTGGTCGAGCACGGCCGGGTGCCGAACGATCCGGGCCCCGCCGTGTCGGTGACGACGCTGCTGCCCGACGGCCACTCCCCCGCCGGCCGCCCCGGCCGGGTCCGCCCGCTGTACCGCCGCCCCGGCGGCCTCGAACCCAACCTCGCCCCCGGCCTGCTCCCCGTCCTGCGGGCCCGGTACGGGGACGCGGTCACCGCCGAGTCGGTGCTCGCCTGGATCCTGGCTGCGGCCCGCCCCTCACCGGCCGGCTGCGTGGTCCCGCTCCCGCCGGACGCCGCGCGCTGGGCGGAGGGGGCCGAGCTGGGCCGTGAGCTGCTGCGGCTCCAGCTGCGCGGGGCGCGCGGGACGGAGCGCCCCCGGCTGCCGGGCGGGCAGCGCCCCTATGTGCGCGCGGCCGTCCCGCCGGTCCCGGTACCGCTGTCGTACGACGCCGAGGAGCGGGCGCTCTCCCTGGGCACCGGCCGCGTCTCGCCGGTGCCCGCCGCCGCGTGGGAGTTCCGGGTGAGCGGTGTGCGGACCCTGGAGCTGTGGTCCGAGCGCCGGGCGGCGGTGTGCGGGGCGCCGGGGGCGGACGCGACGGGGCTCGACACGGTCCGGCCGCGCGCTTGGCCGCAGGAGTGGACCTCGGAGCTGCTGGACCTGGTGACGCTCCTCGCCCTCCTGGCCGAGCTGCGGCCCCGCCAGGAGGAGCTGGCCGACGCGCTGGCCTCCGGGCCGCGGACCGGCGAGGACGAACTGCGGGCGGCGGGGGTGCTGCCGGTCGGGGAGGCGGCGCGGCGGCCCGCTTCGGTCCTGGATCATCAGGAGGAGGGGCCGGACGGGCAGTTCGCGCTGCTGTGAGCGGGGCCGGCGCGGCTACTCGGCCAGGGCGGCCGGCCGGTCCAGGTCGCCGAGGAGGCGGACGAAGCCCGTCTCCAGGAAGGCGCGGAGCTCGTCCAGGGCGTCCGGCTCGTCCAGCGGCCAGCTGGTGACCGCCTCCTCGGCGAAGGCGAGCCAGGCCCGGGTGGCCAGGGCCAGCCGGGGCGACGGTTCCATCCCGAGCCGGCGCTGCCCCTCCGCGACCCGCCGGGCGAGGGTGGCGCGGGTGGCCTCCACGATGTCGCCGGCGGCGGGGTGGTTGCCGGCGGCGCCCCGGACGAGGGCGCGGTAGACCTTGCGGCGCCCGGTCACGTACGCGACGAAACCGGCGATGAACGCGCGCATCCAGGCGACCGGGTCCAGCGCGGCGTCGGGTTCGGTGGCGGCGGCGAAGTCGTCGCACTCCTTGCGCACCACGCACCGGTAGAAGTCGCGTTTGGAGTCGAAGTAGTGGAAGAGCAGGCCGCGCGATATGCCGGCCCGCCGGGCCACGGCATCGGTGGAGAGCTCGTCCAGGGAACAATCGGCGAGCATGTCCACGCCAATCGCTACCAATTGCGCCCTTCGCTCGTCGGGGCGCAGACGCGCGGCACGCTTCTCGGGCATGGGCCCAGTGTAGAAGTAGTTCGGCACCGAATTACCTCGGCACCCATGCGGGCCTGCCGGACACAGTGCGTGACCGAGCGCGGACATGGCGACGCGCCACTGCCGGCTCCGGGGATGACGGAAGAGCGGGCAGCAGCGCGCTGCGGGAACCAGGACCGCGGTCGGATCAGTGGCGGCCGCCGAAGAGCGAGCGCCGCAGCCGGCGCAGGGGCGCGAAGAGCGACACCCGCGCGCTTCTGCTGCGCCGGGCGTGTCCGGCGTCCCGCGAGGTCAGCTCGCGCATCAGCAGCGTCGCTTCCGCCGCCTCGCGCTGCGGCACGACGGGGCCGCCCAGCACCGCGAGATGGCGGTCGAGGCGCGAACTCGTCGCGCTGCTCCCGCATGTAATGGCAGGCACGCGCGCCCTGCTGCGCACCGTTATCTGTTCCATGTCACTCCCCACCCGTACGAGGGCACTCGGCCCGGGCAGGTTAACCCTATCGCCTGCCACCGACCCCCGTGTATCCCGGGAGCGGGATTGCGCACACATATACGGGGGTTGACGAGGCGCCGGCGAATCCGCCCGGCTCCGGGGCGAGTTGACGGGCGCGCCCCTCCAGGGGCCCGCCACCGCTCTAGTCGAGCGCGTTCAGGACGGGCAGGTAGCCGCCCGACTGGCCGGCGGCGAAGGGGTGGTACGACTCGCCGATGTTCAGCCAGTTGAGGCTGTGCAGCCAGGCGCTTCCGGAGCAGATCTCGTGTCCGGTGAAGGCGCTCGTGACGTCGCCGAAGCTGAAGCCGTGGTCGGCGGCGCGCTTGGCGGTGGCCGCGTTGAGGTAGTCGGCGGCGCCGTTGATGGCGGTGCGCACCTTGTCGCTCAGGCCGACGACACAGCTGCCGCCGATCTTGTAGAAGCGCGGGTAGCCGAGGACGACGACATGGGCGGCGGGAGCCTTGGCCTCGATCGCGTCGTACACCGAGTTCAGCTTGGCGGGCAGCGTGGTGTCCACGTAGCTGCGGGCGGTGGCGATGCGGCTGAGGCAGGTGGCCTCCGACTGGAGGACACAGGTCGTCATGACGTCGGAGAAGCCCGCGTCGTTGCCGCCGATGGAGATCGAGACGAGGTCGGTCGAGGAGTTGAGCGGCCCGAGCTGATTGGCGATCACATCGCCCGTGCGCGCCCCGGAGCAGGCGGTGAAGGAGAAGGAGGCCGGCGAGTGGGCGGAGGCCCAGAGGGAGGGATAGGCGAGGGTACTGCGCTTGCAGTCGCCGCTGGAGCCGATGTAACTCCCGGAGCCGACGCCCGAGGAGTACGAGTCCCCGAGGGCGACGTAGTCGACGGACGCTGCGGCGTTCGCGGTGGCCGCCCCGGTCAGGGCGATGACGGCGCCGAGCAGGAGCGAGGACGAGAATGCCACGAGTCTGGACAGTTTCACGGAATCTCCCTTGAGCGACCGGCAGGATCTCTGCCTACTCAGTGGTAGCAGCGCGGACACCACTTCCGGAAGTGTTCATGCCAAGTCGAACCGATGAGCTTTCGCTTACGGCGCCGTGTCGGGCGCGTCGCCAACTCCGCATATCCTCAGCGGGGTTGCCGACACGACCCGACGAAACGGCCCAGAGAGGTGGGCGCTCTCAGCCGGCGTAGACGGCGCGCACCGCGTCCTCGGCGAGCTCCAGGGCGCGGGCGCGGGAGAGGCCCAGGCGGCGGGCCTGTTCGGCGTACACACGGGCCGCGGCGGCGGCGTTGCGCTCGGCGGTGTCACCGGCGGCGGCGACGAACGTGCCGTTGCGGCCGCGGGTCTCGATGACGCCGTCCGCCTCCAGCGCCCGGTACGCCTTGGCGACCGTATTGGCGGCGAGGCCCAGCTCCTCGGCGAGGCCGCGTACCGTCGGGAGCCGGTAGCCGACCGGCAGCACGCCGGAGCGGGCCTGTTCGGAGATCTGGGTACGCAGCTGCTCGTACGGGGCGGTGCCGGAGTCCGGGTCCACAGCGATCTTCAGGGTCACGGGCCGATTGTCCCCCACGGGCGGAAATGGGGAGGCGGCCGGGCCGGGGACACGGATAGCGTCCGGCGCATGACTGTCCTCGTACGTGACTTCCGGCCCGCCGACGCCGAGGGGTGGGTGCGGGTGCGGCGCGCCGCCCTGCCGTACATGATCACCACGCCGGAGCAGGCCGTGGCCGACCTCACCGGGGCACCGGCGGCGCGGCGGTACCGGATGCTGGTCGCCGAGGAGGACGGCGAGATCATCGGGACGGCGCAGGTGGGCCTGGCCCACGAGAGCCCGGAGCCGGGGCAGGCGTTCTGCAATCCGTACATCCATCCGGAGCGGACCGGCCGGGGCGCGGGCACACTGCTGCTGCGGACCGCCGAGGAGTATCTGGCCCTGGCCGGGGCGACCACGGTCTACACCTGGGTCCCGGACACGCCCGGCGACCGGGCGTTCGCCGCGAAGCACGGCTACACACCGAGCCGGCCGGCCCACTTCCTCCGTCTGGACCTGGCGAACGGCGCGCTGCCGCCCCGTCAGGAACTGCCGCCCGGTGTCGAGCTGCGGACGGGCGCCGACTTCGCCGACGATCCGCGCCCGCTCTTCGAGGCGGACGCCGAGGCCACCGCGGACGAGCCCAGCGACACGCCTGCCCGATTCGAGGCCTACGAGGAATGGCTCGCCGACACCTGGCGGGCGCCCGGTCTCGACCACCGCCTCACCTCGGTCGTGCTGGCCGACGGCGAGGTGGCGGCCTTCAGCGCCGCCCGGACCGACGGGGCGGGCCGCTACGCGTCAGCGATGACGGGCACCCGGCGGGCCCACCGGGGCCGCGGCCTCGCCAAGCTCGCGAAGAACGACTCACTGCACCGGGCGCGCGCGGCCGGGTGCACCGACGCCTACACCGGCAACGATGCCGGGAACGGGCCGATGCTGGCCATCAACCGGTGGTTCGGCTACGAAATCTGCGCCACGGAGGTACGCCATGCCCGCAGGCTCGGCTGACGCCGGTCTCACCGTCGTCCTGGTCAAGGCCGGGAAGACCAAGATCAGGTATCCGGCGGCCCCGGTCGCCGACGACGGCACCCGGATCACCGTCCGGGCCCCCTGGGCCGCCCCGGGCGTCCGGGACTTCGGCTTCGTCCGCTTCGAGCCGGGCGACGTCTTCACCGAGCACTACTGGCGGGACGCCTGGTTCGCGGTGAAGGAGGTCCGCACCGGCGCGGGCGAACTCAAGGGCTGGTACTGCGACGTGACCCGCCCGGCGGTGCTCCGGAACGGCGAACTGGTCGTGGAGGACCTGGACCTCGACCTGTGGGTGTCGGCCGACCGCACGGAGATCCTGCGGCTGGACGAGGACGAGTTCGCCGCGAGCGGCCTGGCCGGGCGGGACCCGGCGGCGGCGGAGGCCGCGGCGGCGGCTCTGGACGAACTGGAACGGCTGGCCCGCTCGCCGGAGGGCCTGTCCCCACTGCTGGCCTGAGGCCCGGCCTCACCCCCCGCTCACCGGCAGCACCACCGCCCGCCGCTCGCCCTCCGGTTCGTACGCGATCGGGTCGCCGTCCTCGTGCCAGTGGATCAGGAAGCGCTCCCCCGCCCGGTAGCCGTCGAGTCCCGCGCGGCAGTACGCGACCATGTCGTCGGGGAGGGCGTCCAGCGGATACCAGGCCAGCTCGGAGCACTTGTCCGGTTCGCGGTTGTACGGGGGCCGCGCGGGGTCGTACGCCGCCTCGAAGAACCAGCCCGTGCGCGGAACGCCGCCCGGGCCGCGGTGCTGCATGACCAGCGCGACGCTCAGCTCCGCCGGGTCCAGGACGAGGCCGGTCTCCTCGGCCGCCTCCCGGATCACCGCGGCGCGCACGTCCTCGCCGTCCTCCACATGGCCGGACGGGGCGTGCAGCAGGCCGTCCGCGTATCCCGTGCCGGCCCTCCGGGCGAGCAGGACCTCGGGGCCCCGGCGGAGGATCAGGTGCACGTCGACCACCTCGGTGTGGCGGCGCGTCCCGCGCACCCGGGCCACCAGCGCGTACCGCTCGTCGTCGACGTCCTTGCCCCACAGGTCGCGGTCGCCGGAGAGCCCTTCGTGGTGGACGCGCTCGGCGAGCGGGGCGAGCAGCGCGGTGAGGCGTCCGGCGGGAAGACCGGTCCCGTTCCACACGCCCTCCACCAGGACCAGCCTGCCGCCGGGGCGCAGGAGCCCGGCCCAGTGGCGCAGGACGGCCGCCGGGTCGGGCAGCGTCCACACCACGTGCCGGGCGAGGACCACGTCGAACCTCCGGTCGCCGACGGGCGGCCGGACCGCGTCCCCCACCAGCACATCGGCGTCCGTGCCGGCCAGCTTGGCGCGGGCCCGCTCCACCATGCGCGGCGCGCTGTCCACGGCGGTGAGCCGATGCCCCTGCCCGGCCGCGAGCAGCGCCAGGCTCCCCGTACCGCAGCCGAGGTCGAGCACATCGGACGGTCCGGCGGGCAGCCAGTTCTCCAGCCGCCGCGCCCAGGCGGCGCGGACCACCGGGTCGAGCAGCCCGTGGTCGGCCTCGTGGTCGAAGGTGTCGGCGAGGGAGTCCCAGTCGGTCGTCGTCATGATCCGATCGTGCCAGCCGGCACTGACAACGCCCCGTCCCGGCGAGGAGGAACCCCCACCGGGACGGGGGACGCCCTAGCCGATGACCGAGGCGCAGTTGGTCGGAGTGGCGTGCGGCGGGTCCAGGGCGTTCGCCACCTCGTGGTACGCGACCCGGTCGATGGTCCCGATGGCCACGTGCTCGGAGAGGTCGACCGGGCACAGGTCCTGGAGCAGGACGTTGCGCACGTCCGGGCCGTCCAGGAACTGGGTCCGGTACGGGGTCACGACCTCGTCGTAGCGGGTCGCGATGACGGTGTAGTGGACCCCGGGCACGGTGTCCGGCAGGGAGTTGAGCTTGGTGACGAAGGGCGATCCGGCCACCTGGTCGGCGAGTCCGGGCGTACCGGCGTTGAGCAGGTACTCGGCACCGGGGAAGTACGGCAGGAGCTTGGTCAGACCGAGCAGCGTGGTGCCGTGGTTGTCGGGCGCGAGCCCGATCATGGCGTTCACCTTGGCCGCCCCGCCCAGGAACTTCAGGTAGTAGTTCGGCATCATGCCGCCCTGCGAGTGGCCGACGATGTCCGCCTTGGCCGCGCCGGTGGAGGCGAGCACCTTGTCGACGAAGGTGGCGAGCTGGCCTGCCGACCTGTCGATCGGGCCGAGGCCGTTGAAGACCGGCACGCCGGGCAGTTGACCGTAGTCGAGCGAGTAGACGCAGTAGCCCCGGTTCACCAGGTAGGGGGCGAGGACGAGCCAGTTGTCGACGGAGTTCCCGAAGGTCCCGTGGACCAGGACGACGGGGCGGGGGTGGGCGGCGGAGGGCTTGCAGGAGTAGTCGTTCCAGCCGCGCGAGGTGGCGGCCGTCGCGGCGGGGGCGGCCGCCGCGGTCGCCGTGGGGGTGGCGACCGCGGCGACGGCGAGAAGCAGGGCGGCGAGTGTCCGGCGGGCGCGTGGGGGACGCGGCGCACGGATCCAGGGCAGCATCGTGGGGTCTCCTTGCGGCTCAAGGGAGTTGCGATGTCTGTGCACCCTGCGGCCCGGACCACAAGTTCTGCTGACTTTCTGCGTGCTCATGCCAAATTACGCACGAGTAGGGTTCGCTGGGAAGTTACGCGTCGGTAAAAAGTCCGCGGGCCGGCCAGGCGTTACGCGACCGGCGGGCGGCCCCGCGCGCACCGCTCAGGCCGCCAGCCGCCCCGGCATCACGGCCCGGGGGCCGAACCGCTCGCGCAGCCGGTCCGCGACCTCCTCGATCCGCCGCGCCCGCTCGTCCACCGGGTCGAAGCTCAGCTGCCGGGCCGCCCGTTCGGCCTCGCCCAGCCCCTCCGCGCGCAGACCGATCCCCCGCACCCGGGCCCGTTGCAGGCCGAACGAGTCGTGGATGCGGTACGCGAGCGCGGTGAGCTCCGCGGAGTGCGCGGTGGGTTCGCGGAGGGTACGGCTCCGGGTCAGCGTCGAGTAGCCGGTGCGGTCGGCGTACCGCACGGAGACCGCGAGCGCGCGGCACACCTGCCCCTCGCCGCGCATCCGCGCCCCCAGCTCCTCGGTGAGCGACATGAGCGCGCGGCGCTGCCGCTCCGGGTCCAGCTCGTCGCGCGGGAAGGTGCGCTCGGCGGCGACCGAGCGGGCGGCGGCGTTCGGCCGGACGGCGGTGCGGTCGATGCCGTGCGCCCGCTCCCACAGGTCGCGCCCGGTCCGCGTCCCGGTGATCCGTTGCAGGGTGCCGAGCGGGGCGGCCGCGATCCGGCCGACAGAGTCGAGCCCGTAGCCGCACAGCGTCCGGGCCGTCGCCGCCCCGACGCCGTCCAGCGCGGCGGCCGGCCGGTCCGCGAGGAAGGCGGTCACCCCGTCGGCGGGCACCACGAAGGTCGCCCCGGGCGGGGCCTGCCGCAGCGCCATCCGGGCCAGCATCGGGTTCGGGGCGGCCCCGATCGCGCAGTCCACCCCGTGCAGGGCCAGCGCGCGGACCCGGATCACCGAGGCCAGCCCCCGTACGTCCCGCCCGAAGTAGCGGAGCGCGCCGCGTACATCGGCGAGCGCCCCGTCGGGCGGGGCCGCCTCCACGACCGGGGTGAACGAACCGAGCAGGGCGAGCAGTCCCGCGTACCCGGCGGCGTCCGGGGGCCCACCGCCGACCCGCCGGAACCGCAGGCAGAGGACATCGGCCCCGGTCATCCCGCGCTCCCCGGGCTCTGGTGCCACAGCTTCCTTCCGGTGGGCAGCCCCTCACCGGCCGGCTTGAGGTCCGCCCAGGGGTTCATCTCGTAACCGGTGGGCATCCGGATGCGCCGCCCGTCGTCACCGGCCGGCTCCGGCCCTTCCTCGTCCCCGCCCTCCGGCTCCGGCACCCGCGCCAGCCGCTCCGCGACCGCGTCGAGTCCGCCGGTGCGCCGCAGCTCGGCCAGCTCCGCCAGGTTCCAGGCCGCCGCGCCGACCACGCTCAGGCTGCGCGCCCCGCGCCGCTGCACCACTCCGCGCACCAGCAGCAGCCAGGAGTGGAAGACGGTGTGCGCGCAGGCGGCGTGGCTGTCGTCGAAGAAGGCCAGGTCGACCAGGCCCGTACCGTCGTCCAGGGTGGTGAAGACGACCCGGCGGCCGGAGCGGATGGGCGGGGTCTGGGTCGCCGCCTTGGCGCCCGCGACCAGCACGGTCTCCCCGTGCCGCGCCTCGCGCAGCCGCTTGGCCGAGACCGCGCCGAGCTCCTTGAGGAAGGCGTGGTGATCGCTCATCAGATGGCGCGAGACGTCCATGCTCAGCACACCCAGCTCGGCGCTGAGCCGTTCCGCCTCGTTGAGGTCGGGCAGGCCGACGGACGCGGTGCGGTGCCCGCCGCCGAGCGGGAGCTGAGCGCCGGAACCCGCGCCGCGCTGGGCGCGGTGCAGTTCGGACAGGTGCAGCAGCAGGTCGCGGCGGTTGGCCCCGAACGCGTCGAGCGCGCCGACCTGGGCCAGCCGTTCGGCGGCCGGCCTTCCCGGGCGGGCCCGCTGCCAGAAGTCGAGCAGCGAGCTGTAGGGCTGACCGGCCTCGATCCTGGCCACCTCGGCCTCGCTGATCCCGTGGACGTCCGAGAGCGCGAGCCGGAGTCCCCAGCGCTCCCCCTTCCCCCCTTCATCAGACACCAGTTCGATTCTGTGAGCGGCCGCCGACCGGTTCACGTCCAACGGCAGCACGGGCACCCCGCGCCTCCGGGCGTCGGCGAGCAGCAGCCGCTTCGGGTACATCCCGGGGTCGTGGGTGAGCAGCCCGGCGTAGAAGGCCGCCGGGTGGTGCGCCTTCAGCCAGGCGGACTGGTACGTGGGCACGGCGAAGGCCACCGCGTGCGCCTTGCAGAAGCCGTAGCTGCCGAACGCCTCGATGATCTCCCAGGCGCGGGCGATCACCTCCGCGTCGTATTTCCGCGCCGCCGCGTGCTGGGCGAACCAGACCCTGATCAGGGACTGGGACTCGGGGTGGGAGAGCCCGCGCCTGACCCGGTCGGCCTCGTCGCGGCCGCAGCCGGTCATGATGTCGACGATCTGGATGATCTGCTCGTGGAAGACCACCACGCCGTACGTCTCGCGCAGCGGCCCCTCCAGGTCGGGGTGCGGATAGCGGACCGGCGCCCGGCCGTGCCGGGCCTCGATGAACGGGCGGACCATGTCGGCGGAGACCGGGCCCGGCCGGAACAGCGAGATGTCGACCACCAGGTCGTGGAAGTTCTCCGGCTGGAGCCTGCCGACCAGGTCCCGCTGGCCCGGGGACTCGATCTGGAAGCAGCCCAGCGTCTCGGCCGTCCTGATCAGCTGGTACGTACGCGGGTCGCCCGGCTCCACGGCGTCCAGGTCCACCTCGCGCCCCGAGGCCCGCTTCACCTCGGCCACCGCGTGCGCCATCGCCGACTGCATCCGCACGCCCAGCACGTCCAGCTTGAGCAGCCCCAGGTGCTCCACGTCCTCCTTGTCGAACTGGGACATCGGGAAGCCTTCGCCGCTGGTGGGCATGACGGGGGTACGGCGCAGCAGCGAGGCGTCCGAGAGGAGGACCCCGCACGGGTGCATGGCGACGCCGCGCGGCAGCGCGTCCAGCGCCTCCACCAGCTCCCACAGCCTCCCGTACGTCTCCTTGGTCCTCGCGACCTCGCGCAGTTCGGGCAGTTCCTCCATGGCCGTGCGGGCGTCGCGGGCCCGGATGTGCGGGAACGCCTTGGCGAGCCGGTCGGTCTCGGCCGGGTTCATGGAGAGCGCGGCGCCGACGTCGCGGATGGCGTGGCGCACCCGGTAGGTCTCGGGCATGGCGACGGTGGCGACCCGCTCGGCGCCGAAGCGGCCGATGATCGCGCGGTAGACGTCGAGGCGGCGGGCCGACTCGACGTCGATGTCGATGTCGGGCAGCACGAAGCGGCGCTTGGACAGGAAGCGCTCCATCAGCAGCCCGTGCTCGACCGGGTCGGCGTGCGCGATGCCCAGCAGGTGGTTGACCAGCGAACCGGCCCCGGAGCCCCGGGCGGCCACCCGCACCTTCATCGCGCGTACGTCCTCCACCACCTGGGCGACCGTCAGGAAGTACGAGGCGAAGCCGTGGTGGGCGATGATGTCCAGCTCGTGGTGCATCCGGTCCCAGTACTCGGGCCTGCGGTCGTAGCCGTGCAGCACCATGCCTGCGGCGGCGCGGGAGGCCAGCACCCGCTGGGCGGTGCGCCGGCCCGCGCCGACGAGGCCGGGTTCGGGGAAGTGGACGGAGCCGAGGCCGATGTCGCCCCCGGGGTCCACCACGCACGCCTCGGCGGTGTGCCGGGTCTCCGCGAGGAGCCGCGCCCCGGCACCGGAGCCGAGCCCGGCGGCGGCGGTGATCCGTTCGGCGGTCTCCGCCATCGCGGAGGCGTCCTTGAGCCAGCGCTCACCGCTGTCGAGCGGGGCGCGGCGCGGGTCGACGGGGACGAGCCGGCGAGCGGCGTCGAGCACGTCGGCGACCGGGCCCTGCCCCGGGTCGGCGTACCGGACGGCGTTGGTCAGCACGGCCCGTACGCCCTGCTCGGCGGCGAGGCCGACGGTCCGGGCGGCGAGCCGCAGCGAACCGGGCCCGGTGCCGGTCCGCCCGTGGTGGACGGCTTCGAGGCGCAGGCCGTCGCCGTACAGCTCGCGCCAGGGGCCGAGGAGGGCGGCGGCCAGGTCGGGGCGGCCCGCCGAGAGCGCCCGGCCCACGTCGGAGGCGGGGCCGAGCAGGACGGTGAGCCCTTCGGCGGGCAGGGCGGGCCGGCCGACCAGGGGGCGGCCGCCCTCGGGGACGGCGGCGTGGGCGGCGGTGACCAGACGGCACAGCTCGGCCCAGCCCTGGGCGCCGTCGCGGGCGAGAAAGGTGACCCGGGGTGCGGATTCATCGACAAAGACACCTCCGCGGGCGGGGGTGCGGGGGCGCCGGGCGGGCCCGTCCCCCGGCCCCGGTCCCACCGCGAGGTCCGCCCCGAGCAGCGGGCGCACCCCTGCCCGCTCGCAGGCCCGGGCGAACCGGACCGCGCCGGCCAGGGTGTCGCGGTCGGTCAGCGCGAGGGCGTCCAGGCCGCGCTCGGCGGCGCGCTCCGCCAGCCGCTCCGGGTGCGAGGCCCCGTACCGCAGGGAGAACCCGGAGGCGGTATGCAGATGCGTGAACCCTGGCACCTGCACCTCCTGAACCGATTCGTACGCGCTGACCCACCCCCTCGCTCTCCACCATAAACCAAGTTTCGAACACTCGTACGATACTCGCTGCCCGCCCCATCTCCCCCGGTCACGCACCCCTCGCCTTCCGCCGTTCGGCCGCGCCCCGACTGCGCGCGCGAGGGACAGCCCGGAGCGTGGGGGCATGACTTTCGCCGACGAGGTGCGGAACGCCGTCACCCCCCGAGCCGCCCTGCTCGTCATCGGGGTGCTGGCGCTCCAGCTGCTGTTCATCGCGTCCTACATCGGGGCGCTGCACCACCCGAAGCCGACGGACGTCCCCTTCGGTGTGGTCGCGCCCCAGCAGGCGTCCGCCCGGCTCGTCGACCGGCTGGACGGCCTCCCCGGCGGCCCGCTCGACCCGCGTACGGTCTCCGACGAGGCCACCGCCCGCCGGCAGATCCTCGACCGCGAGATCGACGGCGCCCTGATCGTGGACCCCCGGGGCACGAGGGACACCGTGCTGGTCGCCTCCGGCGGGGGCACCGTCCTGGCCACCTCCCTCACGAAGATCGTCAAGGAGGCGGAGGCGGCCCAGCGGCGCACCGTGCGCGCCGTCGACGTGGCCCCGGCCTCCCGCCAGGACTTCGACGGGCTGTCCGCGTTCTACCTGGCGGTGGGCTGGTGCGTCGGCGGCTACCTGTGCGCCTCGATCCTGGCGATCAGCGCGGGCACCCGCCCCGCCAACCGGCAGCGCGCGCTGATCCGCACGGGGGTGATGGCGCTGTACTCGATCGCGGGCGGCATCGGCGGCGCGCTCATCATCGGCCCGGTCCTCGGCGCCCTGCCCGGCAGCCTCTGGGGGCTGTCGGGCCTGGGCGCGCTGACCGTCTTCGCGGTCGGCATGATCACCCTCGCCCTGGAGGGGCTCACCGGCATCGTCGGCATCGGCCTGGCCGTCCTGATCGTGGTCATCGCGGGCAACCCGAGCGCGGGCGGCGCCTTCCCGCTCCCGATGCTCCCGGACTTCTGGCGCGCGATCGGCCCCGCCCTGCCCCCGGGCGCCTCGACCTGGACGGCCCGCTCGATCGCGTACTTCCACGGCAACGCCGTGACCGGCCCCCTGCTGGTGCTGTCCGCGTGGGCGGTGGCGGGCACGGCGGGGACCCTGCTGACGGCGATGCGCGGACCCCAGGACCGGCCGACGGTGGAGGCGTCCCACCACTAGGGCGTGTTTCGAAAGTCCCGCCTGTCCGGCCGGGCGGACGGCGCTACTTTCGGAACACGCCCTAGCATCGGCCCCCATGATCACACTGGCCGTCACCATCGGACTCACGTTCGCGGGCTACGCCCTCACCTATCTCAACGGACTGCGCCTCTCGCAGCGCCAGGAACGCCTCGCCCGGGTGAACCGCCAGCTCAGTGACTTCTACGGCCCCCTGTTCGCCCTCACCGAGGCCAACAGCCGCGTCTTCGCCGCGTTCCTGGAGCGCAACGCCCGCCCCGACGGCAGGTCCCCCTTCGACCATGAGACGCCGCCCACCGAGGAGGAGCTCGCCGAGTGGCGGCTGTGGGTCACCACCGTCTTCCTCCCGAACATCCGGGCCATGCGCGATCTGGTCCTCGCCCACGCCGACCTCCTGAACGACCCGGTGATGCCGCCCCTCCTGCTCCAGCTGTGCGCCCATGTCTCGGGTTACGAGATCACGGCCGCCCGGTGGTCGCGGGGCAGCCATGAACAGCACCTCTCGGTCGTACCGTTCCCCAGTCAGGAGATAGCCGCCTACGCGCGCAAGGGCTTCACCGAACTGAAGAGGGAACAGGCCCGCCTGCTGGGGCGGCGGCGCGCCCGCTGACACGTACCCCGCACGGCGCACAGCGCCGAACGGCCACCGCACGCCCCTAGGCGTGACAGGTGCATGACGGCATCCTGGAGCGACCTCGCGCACCCCGCGAGCCGCCACGATTCCCCGCCGCACCACGGAGGTTGCTCATGCGCCGTCGCGTCGCCACCCTGCTCGCCGCCCTCGGCCTGTCGCTCCCGCTCACCCTGCTGCCCACCGCGTCCGCCTCGGCGGCCCCCGCGGACAAGCCCCAGGTCCTCAGCTCCTGGACGCAGACGAGCGCCGCCAGCTACAACGCGTGGAACTCCGCCCGCAACAACAAGGGCGCGTGGTCCGCGTACGGCTTCGACTGGTCGACGGACTACTGCAGCACCTCGCCCGACAACCCCTTCGGCTTCCCGTTCCAGACGGCCTGCGCCCGCCACGACTTCGGGTACCGCAACTACAAGGCCGCCGGCACGTTCTCCGCCAACAAGGCCCGGCTCGACAGCGCCCTCTACGCGGACCTCAAGCGCGTGTGCGCCGCCTACTCCGGCGCCAAGCGCACCTCGTGCGACGCCACGGCCTGGACGTACTACCACGCGGTGGACATCTTCGGCGTGGCCCCGGCCGGGGCGGGCGCGGCCAGAGGCTGACCGGCATCCGCCCCGCGCGCACATGGCCCCCGGCGGGACCGGGGGCCATGTGTCCGTACGGACCGGGCGTCAGTTCAGGGTGACGCCGTAGGCGCTCAGCGCCTCGGTGACCGGCTGGAAGAACGTCGTACCGCCGGAACTGCAGTTGCCGCTGCCGCCGGAGGTCAGGCCGATGGCCTTGCTGCCGGAGTAGAGCGGACCGCCCGAGTCGCCGCCCTCGGCGCACACGTTGGTCTTGATCATGCCGTAGACGATGTCACCGTTGCCGTAGTTAACCGTGGCGTTGAGCCCGGTGACGCTGCCGCTGTGGGTGCCGGTCGTGGAGCCCCGGCGAGTCACCGACATGCCGACCGTGGCGTTGGCCGCGCCGGTGATGGTGACGCCGCCGACCTTGCCCGGGTGGGCGAGCGAGGTGTTGTCGTAGCGCACGATTCCGTAGTCGTTGACCGGGAAGCTGGAGCCGACCGTCGGGCCTATGTAGGTGCTGTTCGAGGAGTTGGTGTACCAGGGCGGGTTGCCGTCGGTGCAGTGACCGGCGGTCAGGAAGTAGTACGTGCTGCCGCTGTGGACGTTGAACCCGAGGGAACAGCGCCAGCCGGGGGCGTAGATGGCGTCGCCGCCGGCGATCAGCTTGTTGAACGTGCCCGGGGTGTGCTCGATGCGCAGAGCGCCCGCGTTGCCTCCGGCGGAGTCCTTGATCTGCCGGATCTCCGCCGCGGAGACCGTGCTGTCGACGGTGACCACGAGCTTCCCGGTCTTCGCGTCGACGTTCCAGGCGGTGCCGGCGATGTCGGCGCCGAGGACGGCGTCGCTGGCGGCGGCGAGCTGGTTGGCGCTGTACGTTCCGCTGGAGTCCGCGTGGGCGGTGGGGGCGGCCAGGGCGGCTACGGCCACCAGGCCCGCCGCGATGGCGACGGCCCTGCTGCGTCTGGCGGTACCGCTGAGGGGGGTGGTGCGCTTGATCCTCACTGTCATCTCCCGAGGGGATCGGGGGCCCGCCTGTGGGGTGGCCGGGCCCGTGAGGCGCAGTCAGGTCCACGGCGATCCGTCCGCATTCCGGATACGCCGTGCCCCTGACAAGCGCTGCTCGGGAGTATTCAAGGCGTCAACTTCTCGCGCAAGGGTGCCTTTTGGCCTGAGCTCGCGACAGCCGTCCTCAGCCGTCGGTCCGCTGCCGCTCCCCCGCCTCCACGGCCACCGGAAGGGTGTTGCCCGGCGGCGGGAAGGGGCAGATGAAATGGTCCGCGAAGGCGCACGGCGGCAGCAGCGCGCGGTTGAAGTCGACGGTCACCGCGCCCTCCGAGTCCGGCGCGGCGGGCCGCAGGAACCGGAAGCGGTAACTCCCCTTCCCGCTGGTGGCGTCGGCGAAGACGGCCCAGAGCGACCCGTCCGGCTCGACGGCGACCTGGAGCGTGTGCCCGGCCCCGTCCACCTCGAAGGCGATCTCCCCCGCGAGCCCGAGTCCGCGTTCGACACCGTCGGCGTTCTCGACCCGGACGGTGCGCGCGTCCGCGTACGGGCGGAAGGTGCCCGGCAGCACCCAGCGCGGGTCGTACGGGGTCGCGTCGATCGCCTGGAACGCACGCCGCGCGGGCGAACCGGGGTCGAAGACCCGGACCGCCCACAGGCCCTCGCGGCTGAGCACGACGAGCCTGCGCCCCTCGTGCGCGACCCGGGACCCGTCGATCGGGCCCCGGTCGGCACCGAGCCGGACCTCGCCGGCGAAGGGCTTCCCGTCGACGGTCAGCCCGTCCTCCGGGACGGCGTCGAGCACCAGCGCGCCGCCCTCCTCGCGCCACCGCCCCGGGACGGCCGGAATTCGCCCCTCCGGGAAATCCGCGAGCCAGTGGGTCCCGGTGAGGGAGAGCGGCCCGTACGGCGCCGCGACCGTGGCGGTCCGCTCCTCGTGCCAGCGCTCCCAGTCCCGCGCTGCCTGCTGCTGTGCGTGCGTACTCATAGCGGTCAACCCTTCCACACCGGTGCCGCGATCCCGAGATGCGACCGCAGCGTCGAACCGGTGTACGTGCGGCGGAACGCTCCCCGGTCCCGGAGGAGCGGAACGACCCGGTCCACGAAGCCGTCGAGGCCGCCGGGAGCGTCCGGGACGAGGACGAAGCCGTCGGCGGCGCCCTCCGTGACGTATTCGGTGAGCAGCGCGGCGACGGCGGCCGGGCTGCCGGTGAACGGTTCCCGCGCGTCGGTGTCGTCGGTGTCACCGGGTACGAGGTCGACGCGGAGCATGACCTTCAGCTCGTCGTGCGCCCGGCCGTGGGCCGCGAGCCGCCCCTTCACCTCCGCGTAACGGGCGCGGGCCGCGTCGAACGTGGTGTGCGGAACGAGGACGATGTCGGCGGCGGACGCGGCGAGTTCCCGGTCCTGCGGCGAGTCGCCCGCCAGGGCGGTGACGGGGTGCCCCTGCGGACAGCGCTCCACGGTGAACTCGCCCTCCACCGCGAAGTACCGCCCGTGGTGGGCGACGGGGCGCGGGGTGCCGTCGGGTGTCCAGGAGTCCCAGAGCGCGCGGGCGGCGGCGACGCATTCGGCGGCGCGCGGGTGCTCACCGGCCGGGGGGCGCGCGTGCCACGCGGCCCGGCCGGCGCTGAGGTGGTCGAGGGTGGCCAGGCGGCGGGCCAGTTCGTAGGGCTCCCCGAAGGCGGTACCGGCGGCGAGACCGAGCCGGTCGGTGCCGGCGGCGAGGGCGGCCAGCAGGGTGAGCGCGTCGGGCCCGCCGGCCGCCCCCTCGGCGACGAGGAGGAAGTCGAACAGGCCCCGCTCCGCCGTGCGCGCGAGGTGTTCGTACGAGGCGAACCCGGCCCGCTCGCCGGCGCCTGGGCCGCACGCGGCGAGGTGCATCCGCCGGGGCGGCGCGGCCGTCATACGCCCGCTCCGGTCCGTGCGTACCGACGGGCCGGCCGGGCCAGGCCCAGGTGCTCGCGCAGGGTGCCGCCCGGGTAGAAGGTCCGGAACAGGCTGCGGTGCTGGAGCAGGGCCACCGTGCCGTTGACGATCCGTTCGAGGTCGCGCCCGGGGGTGATCGGGGTGAGGTGGAAGCCGTCGACCGCGCCGGCCCGGTACCACCGGGTGATCAGCGCGGCCAGGTCGACCGGTCCGCCCCGGTAGTAGGTGCCCCGGTCGGGCAGTGACGGCTCGTCGGCCAGCCCCGGTTCCGGTGCCGTCTCGGCGTCGCCGAGGTCGACGGTGAGCGCGGCGAGCACCCGCAGCGCGTCGGGGTCCCGGCCGTGCGCGGCGGCGCGGCGGCGCACGTCGTCGCGGATCGCGGCGGTCCGCTCGGGGGTGCCGGCCCGTACGAGGACGACGTCGGCGTGGCGGGCCGCGGCCGCCCTGGCCGGTTCGGGCGTGCCGTCGACGACGACCACGGGGTGTCCCTGGGGCGGCTCCCAGCGGTGCCGGCGCCGGGCGCAGACCTCGGCGTACTTCCCGGCCCCGGCCCACAGGGCGTGGGCGGACGCGGCGGGGCGGCGGCCGAACAGCCGCGCCTCGGCCTCCGTGGCCGACACGCCGACGCGCCAGCCCGCCCGGCCCCGGCTGACCCAGTCCAGGGTCGCCACGGCGGACGCCAGGCGGGACGCCTCGGTGTGGGTGGCGGTGAGCGTCGGCACGAGGCCGATGCGGCGGGTGGCGGGGGCCACCCGGGCGAGGACGGCGAGCGCGTCGGGGCCCGGCCGGGCGAAGGAGTCGCCGAGGGTGACGAAGTCGAGCGCGCCGCTCTCCGCGAGCCGGGCGAGACCGGTGTGGTGGGCCGCGTCGTAGCGGGGCGGGCCGCCGATCTCGGCGGCCAGGTGGAGGGGCCGGAGGGCGGCAGGACGGGGTGCGGATGTGCGCGCGGGCATGCGGAGGCTCCGTGGATGCGGTGAACACGGGGCGCGCCCTCGGCGCGGACGGCGGAAAGCAGCAGCGTGGAGCGAGGCGGACGGGCCCCTCAGCCCGGTCCTTGCCCGAGACAAGCGCTGTGCGGGGCGGGCTGTCAAGCCTGTCCACACTGTGAGCACTACGTCTCAAGGCAGTTGACGGGCCATCGGATGGCTGTTCCACTGAGGCCATGCAATCGCAGCAGTGGCTGGTCAAGCGCTCCCACATCGACTTCGGTCGCGTGTGGTCCTGTTCCTGTTGAGCCGACGCCCTGCTCTCCGCGCCCGCCCTGCCCTTGTCCAGGCGCGCCCTCGCGCATCCGGCACAGCAGCACACCCTCCCCTCGCCGCGTCCCGCTCCGCCCTGTCGCGGAGCGGGACGCAGGGGTGACGACGTCCAGGTGACACCGCCTCAGCAGTCGCACCCGCAGTCACAGCCGTCACAGCAGTTGCAACAGTCGCAGCAGTTGCTGCATGCGTCGCAGCCGTCACAGCAGTCCCCGCAGTCGCACTGGCTGCACAGCCCCTCGCGCCGCTGACGCGACCAGGGGTCCTCGAAGGTGCCGCAGCACATCTGGCAGGTGCAGGCGAGCCCCGCCCACACCAGGCAGCCCATGACGAGCCCGCGCCGGTCGCGCGGCGGCTCGGGCGGCCGGGGCCCGGAGGGCCCGCCCGGCCCCGTGGGCGCGTACGGATTGCCCGGCGGCGGCCCGAAGGAGCCCGTGGGCGCCGTTCCTGACGGTTCGCCGGTCAGCAGCCCGCCGGACCGGTGCGAGCAGACGTCCGTGGCGAAGGCCCGGTCCACCGAGCGCCGGAGTTCGTGGGTCAGCAGCACATGGGTGAGCTTGCCGTCGGTGAACTCCGCGTCCGCCAGCGCCAGCCGTACGCCCTTCAGCGCGTCGTCGCACAGCCGGCGGGCCTCCGCGCGCGAGGTGCCGGTCGCGGTGAGCGGGTTCCAGGCACCCGACGCCGCGTCGGCCTCCTGGTCCTCCACGGCGTCCAGCAGGTGCGCGAGGCGTCCGAAGAGGCGTCCGGCCTCGGCGAGCGGTTCGGCGTTGTGCGGCTTGCCCGCGAGGACGGCGGTGTGCGCGAAGGCCGCGGCGGTGGCGGTCTCGGTGGGCTCGGTGACGGTCAGCAGCGGGGTGCCGGGGCCCGCGAGGAGTTCGATGCCGGTCTGCCGGTCGACCGCGTCGACCAGGAGCGCGGTGTCGAAGCCGAGCTGTGCGCCGGTGCGCGCCCCGGCCCGGTCCCAGCCCGCCGCGACACGGCGGGCCGCCGCGGCGACCGGGCGGCGCGCCAACAGGCCGTCCCGGTCGGCGACGTGGTCCCGTACCTTCGCCGAGGCCAGCACCAGCGAGACGGCGGCGGCCAGCCGGGCGCCCTCGCCGCGCGCGACGGGCGCGGTGCGCATGGAGCGCAGGGGGCAGGGCCCGGCCGTGCGGCGCTGCGCGGGGGTGCGCTCGGCCTGAGCCTCCGTCAGGACCGAGACGATCAGGCCGTCGTAGTTGGTGACGACCCGGGCGAACTGCCCGTGGTCGGAGCGGAGCGCCAGACAGAGCCCGCAGAGATGGGCCATCCACTCGGTCTTGAGCCTCTCGGAGAGGCGATGCGTACAGGGCCTGACTATTCCGAACACGGTCGTCCCCCGGGTTTCGTTCGCGTGTGCGCCGCACTCGGGCGCGGACGCGACGGCATCGTACCGAGCGGCCCGTTCACCCGTACGTCCCCCATGTCACCCGTACGGCCCGGACTTCATATTTTCTTTCTTCAGGCCCCCTTACCCGTACGAAGCCTGACGAATCACCACATCCTCTGCACCAGTACCGTCACGAATGCCCTGCGCGCCGCCTATCCCCTTGGCGCACGATCCGCATCATGGACGACCATAGGGATACGAAAGAGATGCGGAACAACAAGGAACCGCGGTGAGAGGAGGCGTCCATGGGATCGGTGCGCAAGGCGAGTGCCTGGCTGGGCCTCGTAGAGGACAACGACGAGCGGTACTACGACGACGACGAGTACACCGAGGGTGCACGGACCGGTACCGGTCAGGCATGGGTGACCGATCCCCGGGTGCGGGTGGTCTCCGAGAGCGCCGAGGAGACGGGCCGCCGGATCGCCACCGTGACCCCGGACAGCTTCCGGGACGCCCGCGCCATCGGCGAGCTCTTCCGGGACGGCGTCCCGGTGATCATGAACCTCACGTCCATGGACTCCGCGGACGCCAAGCGCGTGGTGGACTTCGCCGCGGGCCTGATCTTCGGACTGCGCGGGTCGATCGACCGCGTCGCCACCCGCGTCTTCCTGCTGACCCCCGCCGACACCCAGGTGATGAACGGCGAAGCCGTCGGCCGGCCGGCCGACGGCTTCTTCAACCAGAGCTGACCGCCCTCCGGGCGCTCATCGGAACGCGTCCAGGCCGGTGAGCGCCTTCCCCAGGACCAGCTGGTGCATCTCCACGGTCCCCTCGTAGGTGAGCACCGACTCCAGGTTGGTCGCGTGCCGCATCACCGGATACTCCAGCGAGATCCCGTTGGCGCCGAGGATCGTGCGCGAGGTGCGGCAGATCTCGATGGCCTCCCGCACGTTGTTCAGCTTCCCGAAACTGACCTGCTCGGGGCGCAGCCGCCCCGCGTCCATCCGCTGCCCCAGGTGGTGGGCGAGCAGAATGCCCTTGTGGAGCTCGACGGCCATGTCGGCCAGCTTGGCCTGGGTGAGCTGGAAGCCGCCGATCGGCTTCCCGAACTGCTCCCGGGTGCGCGCGTAGTCGACGGCCGCCTCGAAGCTGGACCGGGCCGCGCCCATGGCGCCCCAGACGATGCCGTAGCGGGCGTGGCTCAGACAGCTGAGCGGTCCGCGCAGCCCGGTGACCCCGGGGAGGACGGCGTCGGCGGGCAGCCGTACCTCGTCCAGGATCAGTTCACTGGTGACCGAGGCACGCAGCGACCACTTGTGCCGGATCTCGGGCGCGGAGAAGCCCGGCGCGTCCGTCGGGACCACGAAGCCCCGGACGCCGGTGCCGGCCGGGCCCTCGTCGGTCTGCGCCCAGACGACCGCGACGCCGGCGACGGAGCCGTTGGTGATCCACATCTTGCGGCCGCTGAGCACCCAGTCCTCGCCGTCGCGCTTGGCGTACGTGCGCATGGCGGCCGGGTCCGATCCGTGGTCGGGCTCGGTGAGGCCGAAGCAGCCGATGGTCTCGCCCGCCGCCATGCCCGGCAGCCACCGCTGCTTCTGCTCCTCGGAGCCGTAGCGGTGGATCGCGTACATCGCGAGGGAGCCCTGTACGGAGACGAGTGAGCGGATGCCGGAGTCGGCCGCCTCAAGCTCCAGGCAGGCCAGCCCGTACTGGACGGCCGTCGCACCGGCGCAGCCGTAGCCCTGGAGCGACATGCCGAGCGCGCCGAGGGCGCCCAGTTCGCGGGCCAGCTCTCGGATGCCGGGCAGCTCGCCGTTCTCGTACCACTCGGCGATGTGCGGCAGGACGCGGTCGGCGGCCCAGGTGCGGACGGTGTCGCGGATCGCGAGGTCCTCGGGGCTCAGCAGGTCGTCGACGCCGATCGGGTCACGGGGGTCGAAGGGCGGGAGCTTCGAGGTGGGGGCGGTGGACATGAGGGTGTGCCTCCGGCGGGGTGCTCGAAAACTAGCAGCGTTAGTTACGGTGCCGTGCCGACGTTACGACCCGGTGTGCCGGACGTCCAGAGCGTCCGGAGCCCGCCGCTCCGCCCGGCCGGCGCCGCGCGGGCACCCGCGGCTGCGCGTCGAGCCGGTCGACACCCTCGCGCTGCGGCGCGTCCGGGCGCTCGGCCGGCTCCCGGGGCTCGCAGAGCTTCGGGGCGCACTCCATCGCGCGGGGCAGCCGCAGCGCGGCCAGCGCCCCGAGCAGCAGGAGCCCGGCGCTGACCAGCAGGGTCACGTGCAGCCCGTCGATGAAGGCGTCCCGGGCCGTGGTGCGCAGGACGGCGCCGAGCGGCCCGCCCAGGTGCGCGGCCTCCTCGTACGCCTCACCGAGCGAGCGGGCGGCCCCGGCCGCCGCGGACGCGGGGACGCCGTCGGCGTGCAGCCCCGCGAGGCCGGGCGTATAGGCGGCGTTCATCACACTGCCGAGCAGCGCTATCCCCATCCCGGCGCCCAGCTGGTAGGAGGTCTCCCCGATCGCGGCCGCCCCGCCCGCCCGGTCGGCGGGGGCCTCGTTGAGCATCGACTCGTACGCGCCGAACAGCGTGGACTGGAGGCCGAAGCCGAGGGCGACGAACGCGGCCGCCAGCAGGACGGGCCGGTCGTCGCGGCCCATCACGGTCAACGTCAGCACCGCCGCGGCCGTCACGACGAAGCCCCAGCCGACCATCCGGCGCGGCCCGATCCGGCGCAGCGTGTGGGAGCCGGTGGCGCCCGCGGCCATCGCGGCGAAGGTGAGCGGCAGCAGCCGGAGGCCGGTCTCCAGCGGACTGAGGCCCAGAACGAGCTGGAGGTACTGGACGGCGACGAGTTCCAGGCCGACCAGGGCGAGCATGGCCAGGACGATGCAGCCGACGGCGGTCGAGAAGGCGGGCCGGGCGAACATGCCGATGTCGATCAGCGGGTGGGTGCGCCGTTTCTGGCGGCGCACGAAGGCGATGAGCAGGGCGGCCCCGAGCAGCAGCGGCACCAGGGTCGCGAAGTCGACCAGTCCCTCGCCGGTACCGGCCCGCTTCACGCCGAGGACCACGCCGAGCACCCCGGCGGCGGCCATCAGCGCGCCGAGCACGTCCCAGGGTCCGTCGTCGTTGCCCCGGGACTCGGGGAGCAGCAGACGGCCGACCGGGAGGATCAGGGCCATCAGCGGGATGTTGATCAGGAAGACGGAACCCCACCAGAAGTGCTCGACGAGGAAGCCGCCGATGACGGGCCCGGTGGCGGCACCGACGGCGGCCACGGCGGACCAGACGCCGATCGCCACGGCCCGTTCGCGCCGGTCGGGGAAGACCTGGCGCAGGATCGAGAGGGTGGCGGGCATGATCATCGCCCCGCCGACCCCGAGCAGGGCCCGCGCCGCGATGAGCACGGCCGCGCTGTCGGCCAGGGCGGCGACGGCCGAGGCGACGCCGAAGAGGGCGTATCCGAGCAGCAGGACGCGCCGGCGTCCGACCCGGTCGCCGAGGGTGCCGAAGAGGATGAGCAGCGAGGCGCAGACGAGCGGGTAGGCGTCCACGATCCACAGCAGTCCGGCGGCGCTGGGCCGCAGGTCCTCGGTGACGGCGGGGACGGCCACGTGCAGCACCGTCGCGTCGAGCGCGACGAGCAGCAGGCTGAGGCAGAGGACGACCAGGACGACCCAGCGGTTGGCACCGTCGGCGGCTGCGCGCAGGCGGATTCGGGCGGTGGGCGTCCCGGACATGCATCTACCTCCCAGATGGTCCCCTCGCTCTCGGCGGGCCCACGGGACGCGGTGTCCGGGCCCGGCGTCGACGGGCGAGTGATCCGTCAGCGTACGCGAGTTCGGCGGGGCCACACGTGGCCCATCTCATACCGCCCGACCCGCCGGAGTGTGGCGTACGCCACTGCATGTGCGGCCCGGGGGCCCCGCGCGACCTCCCGCCCGAAGCCGTACGGTAACCGGACTGACACCCTCCGTTCCGCTCCGCCGCACCGCGGATAAACACACTTCGGCATCTCCGGAATTCTTCGCAAGTTTCAGCGAATTACTTGTCGAACAGGTATCGCATAACAGGCTGCAAAGAATAGGAGAGTTATTCAGCCGCCCTGGAAAAACCGGGCGGCTGAGACATACTCCACATCACATCGTCATCACAAAGGGCCCGGATCGACAGGCGCGCCCACTCACTCCCTGTAACGTCGATTGGGTGCGTACCGACATCTTCGCCCGGCTGGACCGGGAGCCGGAACCGCCGAAGATAGAGACACCGCGGATGAGCCGTCACCGCATCGCTCTCTTCGGCGGGACGTTGGCGTTCTATCTGGCCATCGTCATTGCCGTGCTCATGTCGTCCTGGCTGGTGGCCCTGGACTGGAAGGTCATGCTCTTCCGGCCCTACCAGCAGTGGCCCGAAATCCACGCCGCCCTCGACTACTACGTGGTCCTCGGCCAGCGCGGGCCCACCGCGGTCATGGTCGCCTGCTGGCTCGGCTGGCGCTCCTGGCGGCAGCACACCCTGCGTCCCCTGCTGACGCTCGGCGCCTCGCTGCTGCTGCTCAACCTGACGGTGGGCGCGGTCAAGATCGGCCTCGGCCGGCTCGGCCCGCACTACGCGACCAGGATCGGATCGGCCGAGCTCTTCGCCGGCGGCGATATATTTCCCTCCGGCCACACCGCCAACGCCGTCGTGACCTGGGGAATCCTCGCCTATCTGGCCGCCACCCCGAGGGCCAGGCGCTACCTGTCGGCCATGTCCGCCATCGTTTCCCTCGGCGTCGGCCTGACGACGGTCTACCTCGGTACGCACTGGCTGAGCGATGTGCTCCTCGGCTGGGCGGCGGGCCTGCTGATCCTGCTCGGCCTGCCGTGGGTGGAGCCCCTGATCACCCGTGCCGAGAACTGGATCTTCGCCGCCCGCGCACGGCTCGGCGCCCCCGGCAGCCGCCCCGCGGCCCCGGCGCCCGCCGCCGACGCCCCGGTGCCCGTGCCGGCCGTACAGCCCGCCGTGCAGCCGCCCGCGGAGGAGCCGGCGGCCCAGGGCCCGGCGCGTGGCCAGGCCGGGCGCCCGTCGGCCGCGAGCGGCCGCCCGCGCGCCCATCCCGCGCCGGCCGCGGCTCACGCGGTGCGCTCGGAGCGGTCCCCGGTGACGCCGGCCGGCAGCCGGCGCCCGCCGCACGCGGACCGCGCGCCGCGTGGAGGCACGGCCCCGGCCCGCCCGGTCGCCGGCGGCTGATCCCGGCACACGCGTGAGGGGCCCCGACCACGTCCGGTCGGGGCCCCTCACGCGTACGGCACGGACGGCTCAGCCGGTCCAGCAGCGCCTGACGACGCCGCCGTCGACCTCGAAGTTGATCCGGCCCGCCTGGAACTCCATGGTGATGACCATGCCCGGCGGCAGGGCCCGTACGGTGGACCAGCCGTGCTCCCGGGCCCGCTGTTCGGCGCTCTCCGCGGAGAGTCCCACATAGGCGCCGGCGGCGTCGTCGGGCTGGGCGGGGGGAGTCGGTATGGGTGCCATACCCCTCACCGTAGGCGCCCGGGCGCGGAGGCGGTAGCGGGGGCCGCGCGCGGGCACACGGCATCCTCACGTCGCTCACCGGTCACGCTTGTGTCACAGGATCCCGACAGGTCTCCCCCGCGGCCCCCTTCACCCGAACGTGCGATTCACAACCGGACGCACAGTAATCGCACAGGCCGTGAACGATCATCGGACCGGGTTCCGGAAGACGAGAAAACCAGCACGATTTCCGCCCCGGGGCGAGGTTGAATTCCCCTTCGGGAAAACGTTCCGCGAAGACGGGCTTCGCCGGTAATTCACCGTTCCTTATCGCGTCCTTATCCCAGAGGGCCGACAGGCATACCATCGGACGGGCCCGCCCGGGGCCGCGGGACCGTATAGCGGACAACCCCGGTCCGCGCATTCCGGCGTGCGGCCGGGCAGCGGTCCGCACCCCGCGCCTACCCCGCGCCCGCCCCTGCATACCCGTCCCGGCGGGCCGCTTCCTCCCTCTTTGTCGGCCGATCCCCCACCCTCCCGGCGCGCCCGGGCCGATTCCGTACGGCTTCCCGCGTGACCCCGGCAGCGGCTCGCCCGTTGTCATCTCCGAGCCGGGAACCGCCCGGCGCACGCACCGAGTTCGAGGAGCCACCCGTGCCGCGCATGCTCGACGTCAGCGAGGACGTACGCGCCGAGATCGGCGACGCCGAAGCCGACCGGCTGCTCGTCGGCGACAACACCCCGGGCAGTTACGACTGCACCTCCTGCCGCACCCCCGGCGACTCCGAGCAGGAGCGCACCAGCACGGTGCTGTTCGTCGGCGACGAGACCGCCGTGCTCGCCTTCGCGCACGCCAGCTGCATCCCCTCGCAGGTGGTCCAGGTCGCCGAGGAGCAGCTGCAGGGCGCCGTCCGCAGCATCACCGCCGGAGACCGGGGGGAGCCGGAGCGGGTCGTCCCCGAGCAGGCCGTCCTCGGCATCACCAGCGGTCTCGTGCTGATCGACGACGAACTCCACCCGGCCCTGGTCGTCGAGCCGACCGGCGCGATCGCCCGCCCCGGGACGGACGGCCGGGACGGCGACCAGTTCCTCCAGCTCCTCCTGGAACAGGGCTTCCAGCCGGTCCACCGCATGGAGCAGGTGCCGGAGGTGCTGCACGGCTGGTCGATCCTGCTCGCCATGGGCCAGCTGCACGCCGTGCTCCAGCCGGGTACGGGGGGCGGCACCCCGGTCGCCTGGTGGCAGGCGCACGCACCGCTCCAGGTCACCGAGGGCTGGCGGACCGCCGCCAACAAGTCCCAGACCGTGCTGGTCTACGCCGCCCCGGCGGGCTCCATCGGCCAGCAGCCCCGCGAGGACCTGCTGCGCGACGCGCTGGAGAAGGCGTCGGCCGCCGGACTGCTGGTCGCCGCCGCCATGCCGCTGGCCGGGACCTGACCGTGACCGCGCTTCCGGTGCACCGGCGGCGAACAGATGTCTGCCCGACGGGTGTTTCCGCGTCGGGCCCGCATCCGACGGCCGACGGGGTCGTTGGCACCTACGTGCACTCATACGACCCCTCCCACCAGCGTCCGAGCCCGATCCCTGCCATGCGTCCCGCGCAGGACCCCTCGGGCGGCCCGTCCCACACCCCGATCTACGACGCGCTGTACTCCGAGTACCGCCGCTCGTTCCGGGCGTTGCCGGGGGACAGGACCGGCGAGGAGAGTCTGGGCCTCCAGGCGCTCGGCCCGGGCCTCTTCGGCTCGCGCGCGCCGCTGCGCGGCCACTCGGGCCACTCCTCGCCCGGCGGGACGGTGACGGCGGCGGGCGACCGCTCCGGCGCGGGCACCCGCTCCGGGAGTCTCGGCGGCTGGCAGCGGGTGGGCCGCCATGCGGGGCGCGCCCGGCCCGCGGCGCTGCCGCCCGGCTCACGGGACGCCTGACCTCCCGTACGCGACAGCCCCGGAGCGCTCGGTGACCGAGCGCTCCGGGG